>NZ_JBNHEP010000251.1:35477-41150 GCF_050015995.1 Dapis brunnea BLCC-M229
AAAATCACTTTAGCTAGAAAGTTCGCCGAAATCTTCTGATTTCCTAATTCGGAGTGTTGAGAATTTCACAGTTTGAGAATTTGCCGATTTTGATTTTGTCTTAATATCAAGTTAAGCGGAAAAGTTCAACTCCAAGTAATCATTCTAGCCAGTAATTTTTCCCAAGATATTCTGACTCCTGACTCCTGACTCCTTTTATCCAAACAAATCAGCATCTTTTAAACTTGTACCAGCTTCATCTTTTTTAGATAATTTCACCTCAATTCCATCCAAAGGCCAACTAATCCCAATCTCTGGATCGTTCCACAGAATTGAACGTTCATATTCAGGTGCATAATAATCAGTAGTCTTATACAAAACATCCGCAGTTTCAGACACTACCAAAAAACCATGAGCAAAACCAGGAGGCACCCAAAGTTGTCGTTTATTTTCTGCACTTAAAAGATAACCTACCCACTTACCAAAATTAGGAGAATTTTTCCGAATATCTACAGCAACATCAAATATTTCTCCTACAACTGCTCGTAATAATTTACCTTGAGCTTGTTGAATTTGATAATGTAAACCTCGAAGTACACCTTGACTAGAACGAGAGTGATTATCTTGCACAAATTCCAGATTTATTCCCGTTTTTTCTGAAAAATTACGTTGATTAAAACTCTCCATAAAAAAGCCGCGTTCGTCTCCAAAAACTTTTGGCTCTATTAACAATACTTCAGGAATTTCTGTGACAATTACATTCATTTTTTTGACCTCATTTGCTAGAAGGAATAAGTAAAAAGGAAGATAGAAAAAGAGGTTGATTAATTGATAATGAATAATGACAACTATCTATAATTATCTATATTAAAAGGAGCGGTTTGAAACCTCTGGGGATTAATTACTAGATCGTGGAAAATTCTTCAAATAATTATTGTTAGCTAAGGTTTTCAGGTAATTAAACTTAGAAACTTCTCTATTCAGAACTTTAGGTGATCTAAGCTTTTTCCAGTGATACTTTCAGTCTTGAAAGCAAACCTTTTTTAGAATAACTTTGTACTTTCCAGTTAATTATCCATTATCAATTATCCATGATCAATTATTTTTTCCCCCAAGCTTCTAACTCTCCTATCCATAAATTAAAGACTAATTTATCTAGATGAAGAAATTGAGAAATTGAGAGTAAAAAAGAGAACAAAATCTGCTGATAATACTTCAATCTATTCAAAATATATCCTAGACTCATTAAATTACTGGTTGCCTTTGATTCTACATCATAAAATCCACTTTTTTCCAAAGCCAATTTTATCGTATCAAGGGAAAAATAAGTCAAGTGTTCTGTTGGTTTATAGTGATACCACAAAGACCCTAGTAATTTATGCCAAAATCCTCCAACATTGGGAGTAGTAATAAAAATCCATCCTCCAGGTTTCAAAAGTTGATAAGCTGCTGTTAGTTGAGCAATAGGATCTGTCGTATGTTCAATCATATCTTGCAACATAATCAAATCAAAAGAATTAGGTTCAAAATTATGATTAAACAAATCCCCTTGATATACAGATAAACCGCGACTTTGAGCAAATTTCACTGCATATTCTGATACTTCTAAACCTTGAGGATTATCCCATCCTAAATCTTTTGCTTGCTCCAAACAATCACCTAAAGCACAACCTACATCTAATAATAAACCTTGACCAGAAAGTTTTTTCTCTGCTTTTAATAAACGCTTCCGAAAAGTCTGACTATTAATTTTCATCCCTTGAAAATAATTAGAATATCCTCCCTTGGGAAAATCGTTATTATAATAATCTTCCTGATAGATAGCAGTAGGATTTGCTGGTGGATTATTATCCCATACCATACCACATTCAGAACATTTTGCTAATAGATAGTCATCGCCTGCTTTGTAGTAGTTAAATTTATTTGTATGACATAAGGGGCAATGATTTTTTTGCATAATTTTTGATTGAAATTACTTTTGTCTACATTACATTTAGATAAGTATATATTACCTGGGATTAAAATCCCAGGCTGATAGCTCAAGTCTCTTTTAAGGGACTAAAAATACTGAGTCAGTTTCAGAGGATTTAATTTATTACCTAGAAATTCATTTCTGGACGGGATATCAATTTTCACCTAAATTTGTATATTTAAAAGATAAAAATCAAAATGGCATTATGGCGAATTTACTATCATTTTATTTGCTCAACTAAAGAAACATAACCTCTAATAAAACTAAATATAGAAACTCAAATTTATCATTATATTATTGACAAAGCTAATGCTTTTAATTGTATTATTCATGCTATTAATGACACAGAAAATCATATTCATTTAGTAGTTTCAATCCCACCTACTTTCCCTATTTCTTATTTTGTCAAAAATATTAAAGGTAGTAGTTCTAATTATCTAAATAATTTTCTATCTAGGAAGGAAAATAAATTTGCTTGGCAAACAGGATATGGGGTCTTTTCTTTAAGACAAACACAATTAGAGCGAGCGATCGCTTATGTCGATAATCAAAAACAACATCATTTAAAAGGAACCTTCAATAATTAATAATTAATAATTACCTCTTCTGTAGGCGTTGGTAAATGCGTAATGCTTTTTTCTTAAATATCTATGAAAAAACTATAGTTGTACAGTTCATAAATATTGAAGAACATTACCTAATCACCAACCCCTAATTTTTCGGTAAATTCCCAACTAGAACAAATGACTGATAAAGACGATTCCCCTTTAAAATTCTCTAATAATACCAGGGATTAAAATCCCTGACTCACAGTTCAAGTCCTCTCAAAAAGACTCATACCATTTCGACCTGATGTTGCGCTTAATAAAAGATAACAGCTATTAGTAAAATTCAAGTCTGGGTAAGAATTATTAAGCGCACTGTTACAGAGAAATGGTATCAGTTTTTTCAGTCCCTGAAAAGGGACTTCAGCTATAACCTGTGGAATTCATTTCACGGCGGAATGCCTGTGTTCAATAATTCATTTCATGGCGACCTAATATTAAAATTTTCACCTCAATATGCCAGGGATTAAAATCCCTGACTCACAGCTCAAGTTCTCTCAAGAGGACTCAGTTTTTTCAGTCGCTGAAAAGGGAATTCAGCTATGAGTCGTGAAATTCATTTCACGGTGGGATGCTTGTGTTGAATAATTCATTTCACGGTGGGATACCTGCATTGAAATTTCAATCCAGTTATTAATATATTTCTATCTTGACATTAACTTCATCATTTAATTTGACAAATTCTTGTTTGTCAGAATTATAAACCCAAGCTTTAATAACAGTTTCTCCCACAGGCAAAGATTTAGCTGAAAATTTTACTTTCCATCTCGCTCTACTATAAAGTTTTGACTTCATAATTTTAGCAATATCATTACTCTCTAAGTTAACAATAGCATTGGCAAAAAAATCTTGATTCTCACCAGAAGAAAGTAATACTAAGTTAGGTGTTTCTTTTCCATCTGGTATAATTGCCCAACCTCCTAAATTTAGAGTTTCGTCACCTTTAATAATTACAGGTTTTGCAGTTGTTTGAGGATTGTCTAAATACCCATAATTTTGTTTTGGTTGTTTGATAAATTCTAGATTTTGAGGGAATTCTCGCCATCCTAATTTTGCCATAATTTCTGCACCTTGTCTGACTAACCAAGTTTTGCCATTCATTAATACTAAACAACTATCTGGAGATGTTTTAATAAATTCTGAATCTGCTAAATAGTTAATTATTTCTAGACATTCTTTCCGACTTTCCATGTAGGGAAAACTTAATTTTAGATTCCTCACAACATACACCGAGTTAATCGTCATAATTCCTGTCATTGCAACAGCCAAAATTTTATATATTGATAAATACTTTTGTTGTTCCTGTACAAACAAAGCTAGGAGATAAATTAGAGAGATAATTAATAATATTGATGTGGTTGTATATCGGGAAGAAATTATTGCATTTTCAACTCCATATTCTGCTCTACCTACAGATATAGATAAAGCAGAAATTAGAGAAAATGTACCTATTGTTAACCAAGGAATAGTTGCTTTGAAAGAAGAGTCAGTAATAGAGAATATTTTTCCTCTAAGTTCCCATTGCCAATTCATTCTCTTACCTAGCTTACTTCTGATTCCTAATTCTTGATTTTCTGGTTTAAACCAAGAATTATTGAAAAAGTAATATGTAAAAAATAGGAAACTAGATAATAATATTAATCCCGTTAAAATTGCCGGTATGGGAAGTCTAACTAAAGGTAAACCTAAAACGGCTAAAAAGTAATTTATTATCAAAAATGGTTGTTCTGTAAATAAAAATGGTTTAGGATCGCGAATCGGATTAAAGTTAATTGCGTAGACAATACATGAAATTATAAACAGCAAAATCCAGATACTTAGTCTACTAATTTTTTGTTTGGCTTTCCCTTCTATAGATAATATTGACGGAATTAAAACCAGCCAATAAAGTAATCCTTGTATTAGGGTAAAACTTCCGATTAAACAAAATATTGCTGCCAGAAATATTCTTGTTTTTGCCGAAAAATTCTCTAATGTGTGAATAAAATATACTGCCATTATTAGACATAGGTTTGTCAGAAACCAAAATAGGGTAAATCCCCATAACCAGTTCTGATGTTGTACTAGGGAGAATAAGAATAAACAACTTAATATATTTGCTATATGTAGGATATTTTTGCTTTTATTATGAAATTGAATTTCGGCTATTTTGCAAATAGCAAAAAATGTGATCATGACAAAAATTACGCTACAAATTATTTCAGCTTGAGTGTTCCATTTTGTAGCAAAAGCTAAGGCAGTAATGATTAATTTTGGTATTAATATTCTGTGATGTCCGTGTACTGTGAAAAAGTCAAAAAATGTGGCGTTTCCTTCAGCAACTCTCTCAAAGATAGGGGTTAATCTCCATTGATCCCAGTAGGGAACGTTGACACTAAAATTAGCGAGAAACCAGAGAAGTAATAAGACTGGGAAAATATAAAGGGTTGGTAATAATATTTTGGTTTGGGAAAATATTTTTCGCATTATTAGAAAATTGACAGATAACTTTTGGAAATATTACCTTAAAGCGAAGTTTAAAGTCCCGTCTCTTTAGAGCTGTGTGGCGATATAGCTGAATAAAATTTATATTTCTGATTTGCTAATTTGCTAAAAATTTGACTCTGGATTTTATAGGTCAAAACTCCTATTGCGATATCCGCAACAAAAGAGAAGTGAGTCAAAATTCCTATTGCGTATATAGCAATAAAAATGAATGAGATTTCTATTTTGGATTTGCTAAAAGTTGACTTCTGGATTTTATAGCGCTACTTGAATCGGGAATAGGGAACAGGGAAAACGGAACAGTTGACTATCAAAGGATTTGAGGATTTATAAATGTCCTAACCTTAATGCGTAGCGCTATATAGGTCAAAACTCCTATTGCGATATCCGCAACAAAAGAGAAGTGAGTCGAAATTCCTATTGCGTATGTAGCAATAGAAATGAATGAGATTTCTATTTTGAATTTGCTAAAAACTTGCCTGTGAATTTTGTAGGTAAAAGCTCCTATTCCTACATCTGCAATAAAAAAGAAGTGAGTCAAAATTCCTATTGCGTATGTGGCAATAGAGATGAATGAAATTTCTATTTTGAATTTGCTAAAAACTTGCCTGTGAATTTTGTAGGTAAAAGCTC
>NZ_JBNHEP010000251.1:41250-41318 GCF_050015995.1 Dapis brunnea BLCC-M229
AAGAAGTGAGTCAAAATTCCTATTGCGTATGTGGCAATAGAGATGAATGAAATTTTTATTTCTGATTT
>NZ_JBNHEP010000252.1:0-22171 GCF_050015995.1 Dapis brunnea BLCC-M229
TTGAGGTTTTTGTCTCTCTCACCTGCGCATTTACTAATCTAGCAACTCTACCTTGAAGTGTCAACCCCTTTTCTCCACTTTTTTCTCAAAACAGGATTTTCATGTTGGTAGGTAACGTCTATATGTATTACCTAGCAAGGTTTTGATGAATTAGAAATTTATAAAAAAAAATTGGCAGCCAGAAAAATCATTCAACAAGATGTCCCTTTTTTATTTAAGGTTTTGGATATATATTTTTAGATCCTTATGCTCCATAGGGTATTCTGATTAGAGACGATTATGATATTCCGAAGACTTAGGAGTTAGGTTTTCTTCTTTATTTATATTTTATATATAGAACCTAACTACAATGCCGAAACTCTTTCGACTCCTATAGTTACTTCAAGGACTTTATTTAACTGTTATTATTCTTGCTTGGCCAGCTTATGTATACTATCAAATTGCTAGTAGAAGGGTAATATTAACTGGCATTCATCCTGACGTTTCCTTTAAAGGATATGCCAGGTATTCTGCCAACGTTTTGATAAAATTAACTAACTGAAGCTAAATCAAATGTCCATAGCCTTAATTTTCAACCCACAGGAGGAGAAATATTGCAAATACTCCTACGTTTGTCTCGAATGATCGATCGCTTGAATGAGCTAATTGGACGTTTAACTTATTGGTTAGTTATACTAATGGTCTTAGTTGGTGTTTGGAATGTGATTGGACGCTATCTGGGTAGGAGCATTGGTCAAAACTTAACTTCCAACGCTTTTATAGAAATTCAGTGGTATATTTTTGACCTAGTTTTTCTCCTAGGTGGAGCTTATTCTCTAAAACATAATGAACACGTCCGTGTTGACATTTTTTATACTAAGTGGAGTCCCAAAAGAAAAGCTCTAGCTAACCTAATTGGTGCAATATTCTTCTTAATCCCCTTCAGCATTATTGTAGTGATAGTTTCCTGGGGTGCTGTTTTAAATTCCTGGGCTATCCTTGAAACTTCTCCTGACCCTGGTGGATTACCTCGTTACCCAATCAAAACAATGATTATAGTTAGCTTCATATTATTATTTCTTCAAGGAATTTCTGAAGCAATTAAAAATTTTGCGGTCTTTACAGGTAAATTAGCTCCTTATAAGAAGTCTCATGAGTCTGAGTTTTGAATCTGAATTTCTAGGTCCATCAATGTTTGCAGGAGCATTGGTGTTACTTTCCTTTGGTTATCCTGTAGCTTTTTCCCTAGGTGGAGTAGCAATAATCTTTGGTTTAATAGGTATTGGTTTAGGAGTTTTTGACCCTATATTTCTCACTGCAATGCCTCAAAGAATTTTTGGCATTATGGCTAACTATACTTTGTTGGCTATACCTTACTTTATTTTTATGGGGGCAATGTTGGAAAAATCTGGCATTGCAGAACAACTGTTGGAAACGATGGGAATATTGTTTGGTAGAGTTAGGGGTGGTTTAGCTCTGGCAGTTGTTATTGTAGGCGCTCTTTTAGCTGCTACTACTGGTGTCGTTGCTGCTACGGTAGTGGCAATGGGGTTGATTTCTTTACCTATTATGTTACGGTATGGATATAATAAAGAGTTGGCTACTGGTGTAATTGTGGCATCGGGGACTTTAGGTCAGATTATTCCCCCTAGTGTGGTTTTGGTAGTATTGGCAGACCAACTGGGAATTTCTGTTGGCGATCTGTTTATTGGTTCTATTTTGCCTGGTCTAATAATGGCGGGAACTTTTGCTCTTCATGTTTTGATTGTTTCTTTTATACGACCAGACTTAGCTCCAGCTTTACCAGCAGAGGTACGAGAAATTGGAGGGAAAAGTCTAGGGCTAAGGGTGCTAACTGTAATGATTCCACCATTGCTCTTAATTTTATTGGTTTTGGGTAGTATATTTTTTGGTATTGCTACACCTACAGAAGCAGGTGCTGTGGGATGTGTGGGGGCGATCGCTCTTGCTATTGTTAAAGGTAAATTTAGTTGGACTTCCTTAAGAAATGTATGTGATGTGACTCTCCGCACAACTACTATGGTGATGTTTATACTTTTGGGTTCAACTGCTTTTAGTTTGGTTTTTCGGGGGGTGGAAGGCGATCGCTTTATGTTTGATTTACTTTCTAATCTTCCTGGTGGTACGACTGGTTTTTTAGTTGTCAGTATGGCAATAGTATTTTTTCTTGGTTTTTTTATTGACTTTTTTGAGATTGCTTTTATTGTTGTACCTTTATTTGTGCCTGTTGCCCAACAACTTGGTATTGATTTAGTTTGGTATGGTGTGATTTTGGGGGCTAATCTTCAAGCATCTTTTTTAACGCCTCCCTTTGGTTTTGCCCTGTTTTACTTGCGGGGTGTAGCACCTTCAGAAATTACTACTGGTCAAATATATAGAGGCGCTATTCAGTTTATTCTACTTCAGTTATTGGTTTTAGTGCTGATTATTACTTTTCCTGGCATTGTTAATTTTCTACCCTCATTGAGTGGATAAAGGTTTTATCCCAAAATCTTGATAAATTATCATACAGCATATTTTGGACTAATTATGTACAAGTCTGAATGGTAAAATTTTTGTTGTAGTGCAGGGATCTTGCCCGCTAGTCGTTTTCCTCATAACAACGGGAAGTTCTGTATGTAATAATTTATATAAAATATATACCAATTCTCTAAAACTTTACCAAGTTTAACTCCATTGTTAAATATAGCAATCCCCTGTATATTTGTGTATAAAAATCTTACGGCTTTTAGGGAACAGGTAACAGGCAACAGGCAACAGGTGGGAGTTTCAGTTTTTTTATCTACTTTTTGATTACCCGCAACCCATGCGCGGATTGCTATATCTATAACGTAAGTACCAAAACCACCTCAATAATAGAAGTTTCAGAAAATGCTCCTACACTAGAATGCTTTAGTAGTTAAGGAAGACCTTGATTTAGCAATATAGAAATATTAAATATGAGGGTTTTCTCTAATTTTCCTATTTTTATCATTCATTTTTCATTATAACTATACTTGATTGTAATTTAATATCTAAGACAGTATGCAAAAAAGTAAAAATTTTTCTCATGTCTGATAACTAGACCTCTCCAAAATAAAAATAAAGGTAAAATTGAGTAGCTAACTATATATACGATTTATGTAAATGAATCAAGTATTAGACCATATTTATAACTATCCAAAAAAAACAAAGAAAATTATTGGTATTACAGATAAACAACTAATAAAATCAATAGAAAATACTCAAAAAATTGAAGCACAAAAAACAAGCGAACCAAAGTAGAGGAAAAAGATTAATTAAACCAGGAGGTGGGAGAAAAAAATAGTAACTCTCAAAAAGTAATTATAACAATATGTGGCTTAGTCAGACTAAGAATAGGAACATTAACTTGAGAATGAAATCTAAATAATAGAATCAAAAAAAAGAAAGAAAGATGTAATAAGAGATTGACGTATTACCAATAAATACCTCAAAGACTTACAATGGTGTACAACATGCCAAAAATGCTTGAAAATTATAAAGAAACTAAGGTCAAGCAACATAAAGACTTTGGCAATTTTTGGAGATGTCTGCTAGTGGTCTATCAAGATAAAAATCGTGGATAGTTTAACTCTGAAAGTAAGTGTTTATAGGGAATATGGAAGTAGATAACACACAAAATAAAAATTGACGCTCCACTAGATATTTGACAAATACATTGTTTTGAATGAGAATAAGTATGACTTTAAGTCTTGATTTAAGTATGATTGATATTTGTGTTTTTTTTAGTCTCTACTACTAACTTATAATTATAACCAAATTTAGTAGCAAAAATAGGTAAAACTTAGTATTAGGTATTTTGACTAACTCTTGGGTAGAAGCTATACGCTCCCAAATAATTAAAAATTTTTCTCAACTATTGCATAAATCAAGGAGTTTAATATATACTAATTCTTAACTTCACCTTATAGGAAGTTATTGAAGGCAAATCTAGTTCAACTCGGAGATATTAGTATGTCAAAAGAATTTGATGTTCAGCAAGCTCGGCCTAGTAAAATTCAGGTAGAGGTAAAAGATATTCTACAAAATTCACTAGGCAAAAACTGGGAAACAGGATTAAATTTTGACTCAGATGGTGGCGACCGCAACTTTGACTCAGATGGTGGCGATCGTCACTTTGACTCAGATGGTGGCGATCGTCATCACTAATGGTTAAACATTTAAGTGTTTAAATATTTCTCTTAAATGTTTAAGGGGTTAAGAGTTACCTATTATTCCTATCTTAACTAACCATGTAAGTCTGAACAGGTGACAATTGAAAAATATCATGGTAAAAGCTTTACCCCTTTATTTATAAGCAGTTACAGAGAATTAATTATAGAGATATTTTGCGGAAATCCTCATTTAATAAGGATCGAATTTGTCAATAATTTTGTTCAAGTTCTTAAATATACTCAC
Source organism: Dapis brunnea BLCC-M229 (assembly GCF_050015995.1). Taxonomy (NCBI): domain Bacteria; kingdom Bacillati; phylum Cyanobacteriota; class Cyanophyceae; order Oscillatoriales; family Microcoleaceae; genus Dapis; species Dapis brunnea. Next base: position 4,420 of record NZ_JBNHEP010000252.1, read on the forward strand.
ATAAAAATATCAGAATATAAAACTCTAAGTAATTAGATAAAAGTAATAATAGTAGTAGTGTTGAGATTTATTTAAGGCAAGAGACAAAAACTGAAAATAATTACTTGCTTATGGATATAAAGTATTTCCGTTAATTGAAGTATCTTTTAATATAATAAAATTAAGAATTCCTGAATAAACCCACCTATAAAATAATTTTGATAGAGAAGGTAAGTTGAACAATTAATAATTAATAATTACCTCTTCTTATAAACAAGAGGATGAGGCTAAAAGTACTTTTTTTCTTCTCTTGGTCAATTGGATATGGAGTTTCGCGGAGCGACTTGAATTGGGTTAGCGTTAGCGAAGCTCCTCTCTCTGCAAGAGGCAGCTCCTCTGCATTCTTCGGGAAACGTCGCCATCCCTCGACCGCTTTTTCTCCATGAATGGAGAGTCTTTATACCTTAATGTTTCGGTAAAGATAAGCTTTTTAAGTTTCTAATGTCCTAGAAAGAACTTTTAACTTAACTATATCTATCAATATCAAAAATTAATAGAAAAAATTCTCGATTATGTTATGTCTAACACATCTAATACAACCATTAAAGCAAGAAGAATTTCTAAAAAATAACTGGACTAGGAAAGCGATCGCCATATCTAGTAAAGGACAGAAAAATTTTACAGACCTATTTTCATGGGACAAACTCAACCATCTATTGAACTTTCATCAAATAGAATATCCCGATTTGCGCCTTGCATTTGATGGAAAAGTTCTGGAGGCAAAGGAAAATAGAAATCTTACCCAATGGTGTCAGAAAGGTGCAACCTTAATTATAGACCAAATCCATAAAAGGGTTCCAGAAGTTTCTCTATTTGCTTCAAAACTTAGCTATGAGTTAGGATACCCAACTCAAGTCAATGCTTATTGTTCTTGGTCTAATAAAAAAGGATTTTCTAAGCACTACGATACTCACGATGTATTTATTTTGCAAGTAGAAGGAAGTAAGCAATGGTATGTCTATACTGACACGTTCAAATATCCATTACCAAACCAAAAATCATCTTCTTTTGCACCACCGGAAGAAGAAGCATATTTGAGTTGTATTTTACATCCAGGAGATGTGCTTTATATACCTAGGGGACATTGGCATTATGCAGTGACTCAAGAAGAACCATCTATTCATCTTACTTTAGGTATTCACTCTCGAACAAGTGTCGATTTATTGGAATGGTTAATTGGTCAATTACAATACAGAGAAGAGTGGAGAAAAGGTCTACCTTTAAGAATAGATGAGACTTCTTTTAATGTCAGTGTAGAAAATTTAATTCAAGACTTAAAAGAGTATATCAATAATCACAATATTAGCGAAGAATATAATAACTACTTGGATGGTTTAGGAAAACCTGTTGAGCAATATAATTTACCATATCAAGCTGGATTTAATATTTTTGATCGTGGTGTTGAAACTAAGTTTAAAGTTTCTCAGTTTCAACGTTTAAAAATTTTACAAATGCCTGATGATGATGGATATAAAATTTTAGTTTCTGGTAAAGAAGTATCTATTCGAGGAGTGCCAGAATCTTTAGTAAAAAATTTATTTAGTCGAGAAACATTTACTGGAAAAGATGTCATAAATTTGCTGCCGGACTATGACTGGGAGATAGATATTATGCCTATGTTATCAAAGCTAGTTAGTGAAAGAGTTATTTTTGTAGAATCAGGGGCTTAAATATGAAGAGATTTTTTTGCCAGTGATGTTTATTAAGTGAGGTGAATATTATGAATATAAAACTCTAGTTTCCACTAAATAATTATATATTCGAGCAGTGGTAGAAGCTCTAGTTCAAACTTATTTCTTATTTGGTATAAAAACATTTACTGGAAAAGATGTCATAAATTTGCTGCTAGACTATGACTAAGAAATAGATATTATGCCTATGTTATCAAAGTTAGTCATTGAAAGAGTTATCTTTGTAGAATCAGAGCTTTAAGTATGAAGAGATTTTTTGGCAGTGATGTTTATTAAGGAGGTGAATATTATGAATATAAAACTCTAGTTTCCACTAAATAATTATATATTCGAGGATTTTCATAATATCTATTTAAAACTTATTTAGTCGGGAAACATTTACTGGAAAAGATGTCATAAATTTGCTGCCGGAGCATGACTGGGAAATAGATATTATACCCATGTTATTGAAGTTAGTTAATTAAAGAGTTATTTTTTGAGAATCAGGAGTTTAACCATGAATACATTTTTTTGTGCTGATGTTTATGAAGAAGATGAATATGATGAATATAAAATTCTAGTTTCTGGTAAAGAAGTATCTATTACAGGAGTGGCAAAATATCTATAATCTAGTTAAAAACTTGTTTAGTCGAGAAAAATTTACTGGATTAAAGATGTAATAAACTGCCTACCTTTACTATGACTTGTAAACAAACATTATGTCAATGTTATTCAAGTTAGTTAATAAATTTTTTTTTGTACAATCAATATGGAGCTTAAACATGAATACATTTTTTTGTGCTGATGCTTGCCGAAAAGCAGATGAAGATATTATTGGAAGTGGTACGAATTATTCAGTCTATATTTTGATAGAGTGTCCTTACCCTTGGGAATATAATGCTTTTGAATCTCGTTTTCTTCCAAAAAATTTAGAAGTTTTGATGGCAGCAGTCAAGAGAGACAATTTATCTCTCAGATTTTTACTGATTACTCAAAATCAAAATTACAGACAAAATAACAGAAAGATTTTAATCTATGAAAAACAGCAATACTCATTTATCAATGGTTATAAAAAATATGAGTTTGACGTAGACCATCCTGAAAAAATAGCTCCAATTATTCAAAAATATTTAGCGGGGGATAATTTAGATACTAAGACTCAAAATCCTCAAACAAGAGATATATTAGTTTGTACTCATGGTAGCCATGATAAGTGTTGTGCTAAATATGGTAATCCGTTTTATACGGAAGCTAAAAAAACTATTTCTCAATTAGGTTTAAAAAATACAAGAATTTGGAAAGCAAGTCATTTTGGTGGTCATAGATTTGCACCTACTATAATTGACTTTCCTGATGGTAGATATTATGGCTTGCTTAATCAAGAATCTTTTCAAGCAATTTTGCTAAGAACTGAAAATATTGAATTATTAAACCGAGTGTATCGAGGTTGGGGAATTTTACCAACTTGCATTCAAGTCTTGGAAAGAGAACTTATCTTCCGCCACGGTTGGGAATGGTTTGAGTATAAAATTAACCTTTTAAATTTGGATATAAATTCCGATAAAACATTAATTAAAACTCAATTAGGTGTGCTTAAACCAGATGGTTATCAATATATTTGTCAATCTAAATTAGTTAAGGATGAAACGAAAACTATCCACCTTCAAGGTTCTTGTGATGCTTCTAAACAGTCAGAATTTATCAAGTATTCTGTCAACCATCTTAGCTTCAAAATTGAGAATAAAACTTCTGAAAAAATGTTGATAAATTCTCATAAGAAGGTAAGTTGAAGGTAAGCATTCAGCTATTAGCATTCAACTTTATTCTGCGGAATAGTACCCAAACAGCTTTTGAAATAACTAAGCAATGACTAAGGTTAGCTGATCGCCTTCTTCTTTCCTGCTGAATGGTGCGCAAACATAACTTTTAATTCTTGGAGACTAATTCCTCCTGAGAAGATAATGAGTTAACAACTTATAGCTGATAGCTGACGGCTGAATGTTTACATTTGAAGAACATAAATTGATTTAGTATTTCTCAAAACTAAAATGGATGACGAATCCCTCTCAAACCTATATTTTTGAGAAAATTTATAATCATTGATATAGCAATCCGCGCATAGGTTGCGGGTAATCAAAAAGTAGATAAAAAACTGAAACTCCCACCTGTTCCCTATTCCCTGTTCACTGTTCCCTAAAAGCAGTAATATTTTTATACACAAATATACAGGGGATTGCTATATGAGAGATTACTATCAAAAATTTTAGTTGCTTCTGGTTGCTAATTTTCCAAGTTTTTTTGAATTAAAGCTCTACCTATAAATTCTTAGAATAAGGTAAGTTAAGGAGCATAAATTGGTGGGGTATTCCTAAAAATTCAAATGGCTGACCAGTGTCTCTAAAACCGATTTTTTCATAAAATTTAGAAGAATTAATACGAGACATAACTCTCAAAGATGTTAGCTGTTTCTGCTTAGCAATTTCAATAATTTTTTGAATTAAAGCTGTACCTACTCCCTGAAATTGAAATTCAGGTAAAACAGCAAGATATGCAATACTTCCTATGGCTGTCGATAATTCCCGCAGTCTAGCTGAACCAATAATTTGTTCCTCACAAACAGCAATAAAATGTAGAGCATAATCATCATAGTCATCTTTTTCTGTTCCTCTTTCCATATCTATCGGTTTTCTTAACACTAACCAACGTTGATAATACATTTCCTCTTTTTCTGGTTGGCTTTGAATTAAGCAAATCTTAAATACTGGCATTTTTAAATCGTAATTAATTAGAGGTAATTCCTATTTTTATTTATGGCTTGCGGAAGAAAACTAAAACCATTAGCAACCTAGATTAGCAAGAATTATTCAACATTGAACAACATTGAATAAATGGAGGAAATCAACTTTTATAGTATCAAAACTAATGGCATAGATAGAAGATAAAATAGAAAAGCAATGGAGTTAAACAATAGTCAAACTCTTCCCTACCTTCAACCCTAATTATGAGTTTTTCAGTAAACCCTACTTAGACCAAGCAGGATGAGATAACAAAGAAGAAAACATACGCACCCCACGCAGTAAATTAGATAGAGGTAGATGACCTTGCGGCGCAGTCAAATTCCAGGTAAATTCATTAGGATATCTTGTCCAAGTATTACCATTTTTCCAGCCTATTTTTGGTAGTAACTTATCCCAGTTCTTGCCTACTCCTAGCCAAATTTCTCTCTGTACAGAATAGCCAAATTTTCCTTCTGAATAAACTAACCACATAGTATTAATAGTTTGCATATCTGGAATGGGAATACTATCTACCTCTGAAAAATAAAGCCACTTTCTTTGTGTTGCTGCTTCTCCTGCTAACTCACACAATTTTTGCATAGTTAATTTATCAGCTTCTAAAAAATCTTGATGAGCTAATTTTATTTGTAAGTGACTATAATCAATATTAGATTCTGAATTGATTGGCACAACTCCTAGGGGAAAATGTTTCTGTATAAATTCATCAACTTTCGATGAATTTACTTGACGCAAAACTTGATAGATTTTTCCCTCAACTACAGTAGGTGAATCTGATTTTTTGTTTTGCAAAAATTCCATGAGAATATCTAAACCCTGCCCTCCTGTTTCTGCCAAACTAGGAATTACCTGTAACTGTTTTTTTTCAGAACCAGATTCTAATTGAGATTGCAGTTCAGATATATTCAATGAAGCGTTTTCTGTAGAATTAATCTTTGATTCTGTCATAAAATTATTGTGTATTTCAATGCTTGGAATGAATTGAGAATTATAATTATTTATTGATGGTGTAAAATACGATTAATAATTGCAGTAGTAGAAGTCGGAACTTCTATTTGAACTAAAGAGATTTTACCACCATAACCTTTAACTTTTGGAGCTTCAGGCAATGTTTCAATAGAATAATCCCCACCCTTAACATAAATATTAGGTTTAAGTCGTTCTATGATATTAGTAGCAGTAGCTTCATTAAAAATTACTACTCCATCAACTGGTTTCAAAGCAGCTAAAACTTCAGCCCGTTGGACTTCCGGTACAATTGGTCGCATAGGATATCCCTCTTCTTGGGGCTTAATATTTTGAACCGATCGATCGCTATTTAATCCTACTACGAGCGATCGCCCCAGAGACTTAGCTGCCCATAAATAACGAATATGTCCAGCATGAACTAAGTCAAAGCACCCATTTGTAAATACTAAAGGTCGCCAAAAAGTTGGTTGAGAATTAATTAGCTGTTCTAATTCGGTCAAATTATAGAGGCCAGAAATTAGTTTTTGGGAGTCCATTTTTTAATATTCATCAGTTTTCTTCAGTAGGTGGTTTATATCCATGTTCAAAAGCATAACGAACCAACTGGGAGCGATTTTCTAAATTTAGCTTTCTCATTATTTTACTCAAATGAGTTTGTACAGTTCGGGGGCTAATAAACAAGCGCTCGCTAATCTGCTTATTTGTCAACCCCTGAGTAACTTCCCAAAATACCCTTTCTTCTGCTGGAGTTAGAGGTAGTGATTCTGGAGCTGCTAATGGTTGTATTTTTGTCATATACTTTTCAGTCAGCCGCTTCATTTCCAAAGAAATACGACTAGAACGAGCTAATTGAGCCTCTATTTTTGCTACTAACTCCCGCATTTCAAAAGGCTTATTGATATAATCATCTGCTCCCATAGATAAGCCTATAATTCTGTCTTCTAATTCTCCCTTACTTGACAGAAATATAAAAGGTATTAACTGACCTAAATTACTAGCTCGTAAACGTTGACAAAATTCTAAACCATCCATTTGAGGCATCATTATATCCGAAATAATTAAATCCGGCTCTTGTTGTTCCAGTATTGATAGTGCATCTAAAGCAGAATTTGCATCTGTTACTTCATATCCTTGAAATTCCAGATGTCGCTTGAGAAGAATTCTCAAGTTATCTTCATCATCTACAATTAATATTTTTTTATTTTGATAATTTTCTAAGTTTTCTTTCACTACTTGAATCCTCCCTACTTGCCCGTTATCATTAATAATATAATATAATATTAATAATATTGTTTATATTTACAGGACTTAAGTATACCAAATACAGAAACTAAGTTTTTTTGCGTAGATTTCTATTGTTTAAACCAAGGATTTCTCGTAGCAAAAGGGTTTCGCGCCTGTAAGTCTTATATTTATTCAGATTTACATCTATGATTTGGCTTTAAATATGACAATTGCAACTTTGATTACCATTAACTTTTTGGTTTAATTTATTTCATTTATTCTGGTTTTTAGTAATTTTTGGCAAAAATAAATATTCTTTTTGATGTTTTTTTTAAATCTTACTTAACTTATTTGAATTTTAGTAAATATTAGTCTGAAAAAGTCAAAATGATAGGGTTAAACAAGAAAAAACATTAAACTGTTAAAATAGTATAATCAATCAACAATCAGCAGATTTGTGAAGAACAGGTTTAACTTACGTCTATTATAGGCTAGCATTGTACGATAGATAGTTCTGTTCCATAAATTTAAAAAAAATAGTAAATAGGACTTCGCACGCGAAACTCAATTGCCAGGAAAAATCGTTGGTTTGAACAATCGACATCTAGGAAAAAACAAAATTTCTGGATTTGGGTGCGTAAGTCCTGAGTAAAGGCAAAAAGGCTGATGGACTATGGTTAAACTCTGTCATAATTGTAAAAACAGACTGCTATTTTGAGATAGAGAAAATATATTTCCACCATCAGCAACAGAGTGCATCCTCAACATTTCAGACTCACTATGTCCAGTCAACTATAAATGAGAACTCAGCAAAATCCCATGAAAGCAACAAATATCCGTTCATATTCCTCCATAGCTGCTAGGACTCTGACAATAGTAGGAGTAGTTATGATTTTGTCCTCTATACTTGACTTTATAGTCTTATCAATTCCATTTAACATAGGCAATAGAACATGGCAAATCAATTTAGCAACCCAAATAGTCGATCGGGGGATCATTCCTATGGTAGGAATGGCCTTATTATTCACAGGCTACTGGATCAGCAGTAATTCTGGCCTTCAGGATACTTCAAAACCTTCGATATTAGATTTGAGATTTTGGGCACTTTTACTAGCTAGCTTATTAGGACTGGTATATCTATTACTATTTCCTGTACATTTAAATAATACGAGTCAAGCCAGGGCTGAGGCCATTGAACGCATAGATCGGCAAGCAAGTCAAGCAGAAACACAACTAGAAGCTCGTATAGGTAGCAGCGACTTTAAAAATCAGATCCAGCAAAGGCGAAGTCAATTAAAAAATCAAATTACTAATTTACTAGCAGATGAAACTAGATTAAATGCAGCATTAGAAAATGAACAATTACCAAGCCAAGTAAAAACTTTACTGGAACAGTCAAAAGATAATCCTCAAGCTATCGATCAATTTCTCAATCGTCAAGCAGAACAATTACCAGATCAGCTTTTAACTAGAATTCGTAGTCGTAAGCAAGAACTAGAAGAACAAGCTAATAGAAATTCTTTTAAATCTAGTCTGAGAACAGGTCTGAGCAGCTTACTTTTAGCAGTAGGCTATATTCTGATTGGTTGGACAGGATTAAAAAATTTAGACAAGATTAAAAAATTTGGGAATTATTAAAGGTAAAGGATGTAGCCAACATCCCGCTAGATAATTGCAAAGTAATATCTCACAATAGAGATGACTTTAATAATTAGGGAGGGTAGTAAGAGCAAATTAATATTAGTGAAAGAGAAAGTGTAAACTTAAATCTCATGCTCAATACCCTCCCAATTGGATATCTATTTAATTTAATTTAATTATCCAATTTAATCTTTATCAAAGAGCAATTACAAAAATTCATCGAATGTTCTCAATTTATATACTGACTTACAATGAAGAAATAGATATCGCTGCTTGTATTGAGTCAGCAATGCTGTCAGATGACATTATAATAGTTGATTCCTTTAGTAGCGATCGGACTATAGAAATAGCTCAATCTTATCCTGTAAGAATAGTCCAACACAAATTTGAAAGCCATGGACGACAGCGAACATGGATGTTACAAGAACTTCCTACTAAATATGAGTGGGTTTACATCCTAGAGGCAGATGAGCGGATGACCCCCGAATTATTTAACGAATGCCTAGAAGCGATTCAAAGAAAAGAATACATTGGGTATTACGTTGCAGAACGAGTGTTATTTATGGGAACTTGGATTCGTCGCAGCACCCAATACCCCCGCTACCAGATGCGCCTCTTTTCCAAAGATAAAGTTTGGTTTAGTGATTATGGTCACACAGAACGAGAAGTTTGCGATGGTCCCACAAGTTTTTTGCAAGAAACTTATCCCCATTATACCTGTAGTAAAGGTATTTCCCGTTGGATACAAAAGCACAACCGATATTCTACAGATGAAGCTGCCGAAACAGTTAAACAACTAGAAACAGGAAGCATCTCTTGGAAAAACCTATTTTTTGGTGGTTCGGAAGTAGAGAGAAGACGAGCGCTGAAAGACTTTTCCCTACGCTTACCATTCAGACCAATAGTTCGCTTCATATATATGTATATTTTTCTTAGAGGATGTCTTGATGGCCAAGCAGGATTAGCTTGGTGTACCTTGCAAGCTTTCTACGAATATCTCATACTAATTAAAGTCTGGGAAATGAAAAATATGCCTGTACCATCATTAACTTCAGCTACCGATCCTAATTCGCCCAAATTAGAAATAGAAGCACAAGGGTGAAATATAACTTAATAATCGGAGCAACTGCTAAATAATATAGTAGTTGAGTTGTTGGGTTGAAATATACGTTTACAAGTAGCTTCACCAACAAAAGTCGATAGACAGTTATTAATTTGTTAACAAAAGCCAACAAATACTAATAATTACTATTGAAAAAGGAGCAGGTTAAGATGAAAAGCTAGGCTACTAAATAGTCTCTATCCTGATTGTTTCCCTCTAGGCTGGTTAAGCTAATTACTCCTATTTTTTCCAATGCCGATAAAAAGGGAAAAAAAGAAAAGTATCTGTGAGAAAATCTAGCAGATTATGGGGAGATATTCTTTTAGAAAGTAATCCTATCTGTACATTATTAACAAATAGCAAAATTGTATTAGCTGATTCATAGCTGAAAAAAAGTACAGTTCATTAATGGATAATGGATAATTACCTCTGGTTAAAACCGTAGGGGAATTGAATATAAGGAAATATTATTTCTTGTCTTGGTCGATTGGATATGGTTAGGCAACCCATCCATCCCATCCTACGGAAAGCTCCGCAATTCAAGTCGGCGAGCAGCCGAAACGACGGCTTTTTCCCCTTGACAAAGGAGGCTTTTAACCTGAATTATTTAATTAATAATTATTCGGTAAGTTCCAAGTTAATCATCAAAAATACTCCCAGCTACAACCGCAAATCTACATCATAAATCTGAGTAAATTAAAATATGCATCTAAGCGAAATTACTCATCCTAATCAGTTACATGGTCTTTCAATTCATCAACTAGAAGAAATTGCTAGACAAATACGAGAGAAACATCTAGAAACAGTCGCCACAAGTGGAGGCCATCTAGGTCCAGGGTTAGGAGTTGTAGAACTTACATTGGGTCTCTACCAAACCCTCAATCTAGATCGCGACAAAGTTATTTGGGATGTAGGTCACCAAGCTTATCCCCACAAAATTATCACAGGTCGATATAACAATTTCCATACCTTGCGACAAAAAGATGGGGTTGCAGGTTATTTAAAACGTTGTGAAAATAAATTCGACCATTTTGGAGCTGGTCATGCTTCTACCAGTATCTCTGCTGGTTTAGGGATGGCCTTAGCTAGAGATCTGAAGGGAGATAACTTTAAAGTAGTTTCCATTATTGGGGATGGTGCTTTAACTGGTGGTATGGCTTTAGAAGCTATTAACCATGCAGGTCACTTACCCAAAACTAATATAGTGGTTGTGCTCAACGATAACGAGATGTCCATCTCTCCTAATGTAGGTGCGATTTCTCGCTATCTCAACAAAATGCGTTTATCCCCACCGATGCAGTTTCTTCAGGATAACCTGGAAGAACAATTTAAACATATTCCTTTTGTTGGAGAAACCTTTACACCAGAAATGGAACGCCTCAAAGAAGGAATGAAACGTTTGGCAGTGTCAAAAGTGGGGGCTGTAATTGAAGAATTGGGCTTTACCTACATGGGTCCTGTTGATGGGCATAATTTAGAAGAGCTAATTACAACTTTCCAACAAGCACATAAAATTCCTGGACCAGTGTTGGTTCATGTGGCCACAACTAAAGGTAAAGGATACTCAGTTGCTGAAGAGGATAAAGTTGGCTATCATGCTCAAAATCCGTTCAATTTGGCTACCGGTAAAGCTGTACCAGCAAGTAAGCCAAAGCCTCCTAAATACTCTAAAGTTTTTGCCCATACTTTGGTGAAACTTGCGGAAAATAACCCCAAAATTATTGGTATTACTGCTGCTATGGCAACTGGCACAGGTTTAGATAAACTTCATGCCAAACTACCAAAACAATATATAGATGTTGGTATTGCTGAACAACACGCTGTAACTTTGGCAGCAGGTTTAGCTTGTGAAGGAATGCGACCTGTGGCTGGTATTTACTCGACTTTCTTGCAACGAGCTTACGACCAAATTATCCATGATGTCTGTATTCAGAAGTTACCTGTTTTCTTCTGTTTAGATCGTGCTGGAATTGTGGGTGCAGATGGTCCAACTCACCAGGGAATGTATGATATTGCCTATTTACGTTGTATCCCAAATATGGTAATCATGGCGCCTAAAGATGAGGGTGAGTTACAACGGATGGTGGTGACTGGTATTGAATATACGGATGGAGCGATCGCGATGCGTTATCCTCGCGGTAATGGTTATGGTGTGCCTCTGATGGAAGAGGGTTGGGAAGCTATTCCTATTGGTAAGGGTGAAATTCTGCGGAATGGTGATGATGTGCTGATATTGGGTTATGGGTCTATGGTACATCCGGCTATGCAAACTGCGGAAATTCTGAGTGAGCATGGTGTTAGTGCTACTGTGGTAAATGCTCGTTTTGTGAAACCTTTGGATACGGAATTAATTCTGCCTTTGGCACAACGTATTGGTCAAGTTGTGACTATGGAGGAAGGCTGTTTGATGGGTGGTTTTGGTTCGGCAGTTACGGAAGCATTGATGGATAATAATGTGCTTGTACCTGTGTTACGTTTGGGTGTACCGGATAAGTTGGTGGATCATGCTAAACCTGATGAGTCGAAGGCTGATTTAGGTTTGACTCCTTCTCAGATGGCAGAACGTATTTTGCAGAGTTTGAAGCCTAAGTTATCGACTGTTAACGTTTAATATTTTTGTTGGAAGTTTTTAAATAGACTTCTGGTGAAAAGTTAATTTAGGGAGGTTTCATGGAATCTCCCTACAATTTTTTCTCTACAAGGCTTATTTGCTGTCTTATTTAATTTTTATTCTTAAGTAGAAAAAGCAAAATTTATCCAAAAGGGGAAATAATGGACAACCAGGTACACCGCAACTATAGCTACATTAAAGTGCATCCGATCGCAGGTGCAATTGGGGCTGAGATCCAAGGGGTGAATCTGGCAGAACCCCTCAAAGGTGAAGTCGTTGAGGAGATTCGCCTTGCCTTTTTGGATCACTTAGCGATCTTTTTCACTAATCAAGAACTCACCCCTCACCAACAGCTTGCCTTCGCCCAGAAGTTTGGTAAGGTAATGGAGTACCCACTGCTTCAGGGATTGCCTGAATGTCCGCAGATCACACCTGTAGTGAAGTTGGAGCATGAGCGGGCGAACTTTGGGGGTCTGTGGCATTCCGATACTACCTATCTAGAGCGTCCACCGATGGGGAGTATCCTCTACGCTGTTGAGGTTCCGCCATACGGTGGCGACACTCTTTTTGCCAACCAGTATATGACTTACGAAACCCTATCGGAAGGTCTGAAGGAGACCCTGGAAGGACTCGTAGGCATCAATACCTCGTCGAAAGCCCACGCCTTTCTAAGCAATGCTAGTCTTGTAGCAGGAGGTGATAGTCGGCACCCATCCAGTAGTGCGCACGCACCCAGAGACTGGGAGGAAGGCGCTTTACGTCAACATTAATCATACAAAGCACTTTCAGGGGTGGACAGTTCCCGAAAGCCAACCTCTGCTAGACTATCTCTTCCAGCATCAAGTCAGACCGGAGTTCACCTGTCGCTTTCGCTGGCAGCATGGTTCCCTCGCCTTCTGGGATAATCGCTGCACTCAGCATAATCCGGTGAATGACTATCATGGGTTCAAACGTATCATGCATCGCGTTACATTGGCTGGGGACAAGCCGTAGTGAATGCTGAGAATGTATTCGGAGATTTATTCAAGGTTATTTAGACGTAGCAACTAATTAGAAGGAAGTATTCTAACATGGAATATCGATATCACGGTACAGATATAGACGGACCTACTCTCAATCCAGAGGAACTGTACGTTCGGAATAGGAATCTGAACGATCTAATTGGTAATTTGACATTTACTGGGGCTATTTATCACTTATTGATGGGTAAAGAGGCGACTCCATCCCAAGAACAACTTCTCGATCGCTTTCTTTCCAGTGCGCTATCTTCTTTAACAGAGGAGGATACAGCTATAGAAGTGATGAAAACTGTAGTCGCTTCGGGTGCAACCTATTCTCAGGCAATTATTGCAGGGTTAATGGTTGACAAAACGGAATCATTTGCACAGACGGTCGCTGAGTTTGACCTGGAGGCAATAGGATTGGATCGAGACAGTCAAATTGGATTATATTATGTTGGTCTAATTCCTTCTTTAATGGTTATTGCTCTCGAAAGTATTCAGTGGGTTAAGGAAGATAAGGAAAAATTTTTTGACAGTCAAAAATTTGATGGGAAAAGAGTTTTGACTGAGGGGAAAGACTATATTGAATCTATATTTACGCTTTGTACTAACAGAAATTTTAGTGACTCAACTGAGAGAAAAATATTCAACGATATTATGGTTAGCTTGCACGCTGGTTGGGGGTTTCTGGCTCCCTCAGTCATGTTGCCCAGGGTTGCTACCAGTACGAGAGTTCCTATCCAACAAGCGATCGCAGCAGGTTTTACAGCAGCAGGACCATCTCACGTGGGAGCTTGCGAAAAAGCAATGGAGTTCTTTACTGCTGTTCACAAACGCTGTTCGGGAGATATAGAAGCAGTAACGATCGAGATATTGGAAGATCGCCTCGCTAAAAAGGAGAAGATCCACGGTTTTGGACACCCAATGTTTAAGGTAGATTCAAGAAACCCTCGTTTACGGTCAATTATATCGGAGATGGATATGCAATCGGACTTTATTAAAATTTATGATATTACGGCAGAGTTTTTGAACGAGAAACTGGGAATTTCTCCAAACATTGATAGCATTAGCGCTGCTGTATTTTTGTCTCTGGGAATGAGACCTCCCTATGGAACAGGACTATTCCTCTGTTCGCGGACTTCGGCAATGGTTGCTCATATTCTGGAACAAAAAGATAAACCTCCTTTTGGTGCCACCAGTCAGGAGATTCGCAAATGGTTTGGTCCTTTTGCTATTGGGGTCAAGTAAAAATTAATAGATTTTAGAACAGATGAAAAGTGCAGAAGGTAGTAAAATAGAGGTTTATAGACAGTGGTGGCTCCTATTGGCGGTCAGTTTAGGAACGTTTTTGTTTTCGCTAGATGTTCATGTTGTCAATTTGGCTTTGCCAAGATTGGTAGAGGAATTGCATAGCGATTTTGCGACGGTTGAGTGGGTGCCTCTAAGTTATTCTCTTGTGTTGGCGGTTTTGGTGCTTTGTGTGGCTCGCTTGGGGGACTTATGGAGCAAGAAATGGCTCTATATCATCGGACTTACAGTATTTACCATCAGTTCATTGGTCTGTGGAATTGCTCCGACAATTAACTTATTGATTGCAGCACGGATATTTCAGGGATTTGGGGCTGTGTTTATTGCAGTCCTAGGGCCTGCGATCGCAACTGAAGGGTTTCCTGATGCCAAGCGAGGACTTGCCCTGGGGATTATTACTAGCACTGGTTGGGCGGGAGTTTCATTGGGACCAACGGTAGGAGGAGTGCTTCTAGAGAATTTGGGTTGGCGTTCAGTTTTCTTTGTTAATGTGCCAATTTGTTGTATTGGCATAGTGTTAGCGATGCTGACAATTCCCAGGGGTAGTAGGAATAAAGAACGAAAAGATTTTGATTTTTGGGGAGCATTGATTTTAGGGATAACGTTAACTTGTTTTTTATTGGGGATGACACGGATACAAGGAGAGGATTTAGATAGTAAGATTACTTGGGTTTTATTGGGGATTTCGGTAATTGGTTGCGTTGTTTTTTTGTGGTCTCAGAAACAATCAGATCGACCATTATTGAACTTGAGTTTATTTAGATCGGTGGAATTGAGTTTGAGTCTACTGCTAAGTTCAATTTCTTATGCTTTCTGCACTGGTGTGATTTTCATTATGCCCTTTTTTCTGGTACTGGTTAAGCATTATTCTGAACAAAAAGTAGGATTATTGATAGCGGTGCTGCCTATATTAGCAATTTGTGTAGGTGCTGTAGCTGGATACCTGGCAGATCGTTTTGGTGAAAGAAGTATTAGTACAATCGGAATGGTATTATTATTGATTGGCTGTTTGATGATCGCTACATTTAGCGAAGAGTTGACGGTTCAGGGTTATGTATTGCGGGTTATCCCCTATGGAATTGGTTTCGGTTTGTTTCAACCTCCTAACCAAAGTGCGATTATGGGTAGTGTACCTCCACAATATCTCAGTGTTGCATCTGGACTTTGGTTCTTTTCACGAGCTTTTGGTCAGGTGATGGGTATAACGTTGATAGGTATTCTGTTTTCGCGCTTAAGTGCTAGTCAACTCCCGGTAGATATCCCATTTTCTGCTACAACAGCGCCAGTTGAGGCTTTGGTGTTTGGCGAACAAGCAAGTTTTCGCATTATATCTATTCTTCTTGTGGTGGGGGTAGTTATATCTGGATTCCTCTGGCAGCGACAAAATAGGAATCCTACTTATCTGTAGTCTGCTGAATGCTAAAAGCTATAGTCATTTTATAGCGGTTTTCACAAAGATAGACTACAAAATTTCTGCCTTCTGCCCTCAGCAGAAATGCTTTTAAGTCAAAATCTCTGTATTCTATGTTAATGAAAAGCGCTATAAATAAGAATGAGACATTTTTTTAGCTGAAACCCTTTGAAAATAAGAAATATTTGTCTCAATCTAAACTGAAATGACTACAATAGTTAGTTAATATTTTTGTGGGACATTCTAGAATAAATTTTTTTGTAAAATAAATGTAGAGACTTTCTATGGAAGGTCTCTACACTTCATAAAAAGCTATTATTTTTCAATGATTAAGATATTGAAAAAAACTAATTTAATTATTATGGAAATAAATTATTCAGTTCTTCTTTGCATTTATCCTCAAATTCAGGTTGAGTAATTATACCATTTTTTAGGTCTGCAAAAATAGTTGATAAAATCTCACTTTGCTGCTGTAACTTTGACTCAAATTTACTTTCAAATTCAACTTCAGTAATTGTATCTTCTTTTAATTCTTTACTGATATCTTTGAGAAACTTTTTTTGTTTGTTTTTTAGCGAACGAAATACCCAAGGTGCAATAAATTCTGATTGAAGTTCTTGCCATATTCCCCGCTGGTTTATTTCAGCATCAGCTTCTGCCAAAAACAACAGAATTGCAATTTCTCTAGGACATTCACTAATATAATCATAATAAATTCGAGCTAAACCTTCCTGTACTAAAATGTGCTGAACAAAAGCACCATCTAGTAAATAAACTTCACCGAAACAACGAGGCGATCGCCCTGGTCGTTTTTCTTCTCCAGTAACTTTAACTTTAACTCGATCGCCACTTTTTTCAACTAATTCTTGGAGTCTATCTTTGCCTTTTTCTCCCCATTCAAATTGACTACGATAGAGTTGATTTTCATATTTACGATTCATTTTTTCTACTTGTGAATCTCCCCATCCTTTAGGAGTTTCTGGAGTATCAATATAAACGAAACGGACTGTCATTTCTGCATCAGAATCATTAGCAACAACATCAAAGGTATCGGCATCTGATACTTTCTTAACCGTGTAAGTTTTAAGAGAATCAAAATATGATGGAGGAGGTAGTTTAACCTGACCTAGGTGAGTTAAAATATTGTTGATTATTTCTTTCATCAATAATTATAAATTGCTAGCTATCTATTAATAATATCAGATCCGGATGGACAGTTTTCATTAATGGATAATGGATAATGGATAATGGATAATTACCTCTCCCTTTTAGGGAGAGGATTGACCAACGCCGAAAAAATTTATTTCTCAAGGGGAGATTGGATATGGCGAGGTCTCCTCGCCATCCCATCCTGACGGACTGCTCAAACGACTGCTTTTTCCCCTTGAAAGGGGAGGCTTTAAACCTGAATTATCTAATTATTTAATTGTTTAATTGTTTAATTGCTTCGGTAAATAATTAGGGAGAAGTCAGGAGTCAGGAGGAAGAAGAGGAGGAAAAAGTTTTTTATAACTAATTAAGCGGAGATGATATAATACTATTCCCACTATTTTTGGAACCCTTATATTCAGGTAATAGAACTGTTGGGAAATCCCCAAAAATCATCCTTTGTGGGATAGACTCATCTTTGAGCGACAGGACTTACGCTCAAAAAATTGGGCGTTGCATAATCTAGATATGAATTATAAATATTTACCCTCTTTAACTACTTGTTCCTGTTTCTATTGAGAACGAACTACTCTCTAAGTACGAAAATCATCCCCGTGCTTTAGCAACACCAAAAATTGTATTGTAGTTAAAACATACAAGTATAAATCATTTTTTCAATAATCACGACTTATCCAAAAAAGATAGAATTATACACCATTTGTAGGGGTTAACAGCCGTTAATCCCTACTATATGTGATTGTTACTTGAATTTTTCTTAATCAATAACCAAATAAACTAGGTATTTGCAGTTAAGATGTAATCAGATTTTCCC
>NZ_JBNHEP010000253.1:0-92081 GCF_050015995.1 Dapis brunnea BLCC-M229
TGTTCCCTGTTCCCTATCTCCTTTTTATATTTCCTTTACAAACAATCTCTAAAATAGCAGTTAGATGAATTAAGTAAACGTGGATAACATAGAAAAATAATGGTTGCTGACCTAATATAATTAATGGCTTAAAATAACGTATGTTTGATTTTTCAAAATAATAAAGTAATAGGATGGCTAGACCGAGTGTTATTAATAAATATAGTAAAGAAGGTGGATATTTATGACAATCGATAAAGGATAGTAAGGTATCAGGAAAGCTAGACTGAATTGACCAAGAATTGGGGTCCCCATAAATATTAGTTGCTCGAATAATAATAAAAGTAACAATCGTACCTAAACCTATTTTTCTTAATAGCTGAAGTCGCCGATATTTTTCCATTTCAAACAGCGTTCCGAACGCATAACCTAATGCCATTACTCCGATCCAAGGAATCAGAGGATAGAGGATAAATAAGCGAAACCCAGAAATTGGTTCAATCATTGTGCGCTGGTGAAGTATTGCCCACAACCAACCAATATTTCCTAGTTGCTCTGCTTGTACATTATCAAAAAGATTATGTCCGACTATGAGCAAAATTCCGATCGCGCCAGCGGAACGGAGTTCTATCGCTAAAATTGTCCGAGTAGGAAGATAAATTATTGCTGCCAAGAAAATCATCGAACAACCGATCGCCCACAATACTCCGGCAGCAGAAAAAATGTTACTCAGGTCAAACCTCCAGCTTAAACGCACTACTGTTAAGTCTAGAAAAATAAACCAACACCCCCGGAGCAACAAAAATTGAGAAAGTTGTTGTTTAGTTTTGCCACGTTTCAGGGAGAGATAAGCTCCTATTCCTGCTAGAAAAATGAATGTGGGGGCGCAAAGATGAGTTATCCAGCGTGTTAGAAATAGAGGAATGTTTGAGTGGGTAAGGTCTAAGGGGTTAAAGTTGGTATTAGAGAAAAATCCTCGTACATGGTCTAATGTCATCAGCACCATTACGAGTCCACGCAAAATGTCAATTGATATTATTCGTGGAATGCGGTCTTGATTTTGATTTTTCGATTCTAATACCATTTTAATAAGTTATAAATTCTTAAGCCCCCCTTACCAAGGGGGGTTGGGGGGATTGAACTCTTTTGTTTCCATACTCTAGTCTACCTCAATCAAAACTGCTATTGTTAGAAGAGGGGAGTTGGCTTGAGGCAACAAAACCCAACCTAAAAAGACTAAAATGCTCGTAATTTTTTGAGTCGATATAGAGAGTCTTTATACCACTTTTGATTTTCTTGTTGTTTGTATAAGTCGGCAACTTTTTTATAGTCTGATATAGTTTTTTCGGTATCCTTTACATGAATTAAAAGAGAAAATTAGCGAAATTTTCGAGAATGCATATAATTGGTTAGGGGGATTATTTAAACTGGAAAAATGGCTGTCAAAAGCTAAAAAATATTTTCCCGACGGATAGAAAACTATTAGCGGTTGGCTGGATGAGATTATTACTTAAGTACCATAAATACAATAACGAAATGTAAGTTCATAATAAATAATCAAAATTACATACAAAAAACAGAGAATTGTAGCACCCATCATAGCCTGACACTTGGATATAATATTGCTTATCATTAAGACTAAAATTAAAATAACTTCAACTAAAGTGGCAATGAATAAAGGCTGGAAAAAAGATTCTATCAATTGCATGAAAGATATTATTTGGGGGTATTTACATCGCACATAAGCTATAATAAACATAGAAGTAGGTCTTAGTCTTAGAATTCCATTGGCTGCTGAAATTTTTTTCAGAACATATAAATTACCAATAATTATTACTATTGTAAGTATAATGGTCAGTACAATAACAATTTTTCTGTAATTAAAACGCATCAGTTTTTCCTTGAGTGATTGATAGTGGGAAGGTAGGAGGTAGTTGGGATATACCCCCTAAAATATCTATCTTTGGGCTAAAGTCCAACTACAAACAAAATCTAACTTCAATTTATTCGCAGCCCTAAATACACTGATTATCTGCTTCAATATTAGTCTCTGGAGAATCAACAATTGGAGATGTATTCTGATGACTAGATTAAAATGACTAGATTAAAAGAATTAGATATAGTGGCATTAACTCAAGAGCGGCAACCAAAGCATTTTGAAACAGGAGAACCTATTACTCTATATAAAGGACAAGTAGGAACAATTGTCATGGAATACGATAACAACGTCTTTGAAGTAGATTTTTCTAATAATGACGGAAAAACTTATGCAATGGAAACTGTTCCCCATCATCAATTAATGCTATTATATTATGAATTAGTAGAAATAGCTTAGGTTATCCTTTGAAAAACTGAAACGATCCTACAGTGTCAGTCCAGTAGTCAGTCCAGTAGGGTGCGTTAGACGGCTAAAATCTTGACTGTGAAAAGAATTTTACAATCCGTCGTAACGCACCATTAGCGGTGCGTTACATTTCATTAACACACCCTACTGCTTCTACTACTATACCTACAAATTAATCCAACTGTTCCTCCCCAATATCGCTAATTGGAGCAGGTGCTGCTAGAGGCGATCGCAAATCTCCCACCATCTCTTGTATTTCCAATGGTGGAGGAGTTGTCATCCGAGACACTGCCAAAGTCACAACAAAATTCAATAACATTCCTACTGTACCAATACCCTGATCGGACAACCCTAAAAACCATGTTGGCATTCCATAGAATCTTACACCAACAATATAGATAGTCGTAAATACCAAACCAACTATCATACCACTTATTGCTCCTTCTCGGTTAGTGCGCTTATCAAACACTCCTAAAATAATCGCTGGAAAAAAAGTAGCAGCAGCGACACCAACTCCTAAAGTTGCTATCTCAATTACAAAACCGGGCGGGTTAATGCCAAAATAACCAGCAACAGCGATCGCTAATACTACCATTATTCTGCCCAACATTAATCTTTGTGACTCTGATGCTTCTGGGTTAATTAGGCGGTAGTAAATATCATGAGCAATGGCACTAGAAATCACCAATAACAAACCCGATGCTGTAGATAAAGCAGCAGCTAATCCTCCTGCTGCCACTAATGCAATTACCCAAGGAGGGAGTTTAGCTACTTCTGGAGTAGAGAGAGTGATAATATCCGGGTCAAGAATGATTTCATTAGTTTCTGCGTCTGGGGTCAATTGCAAACGACCGTCATTATTTTTATCGGAGAATTCTAATAAACCTGTATTTTGCCACTTTCTTGCCCAGTCTAACTGTTGCACTTCCTCCACAGTTTTATTGTGCAAACTATCTATTAAATTGTATCGCGCAGAAGCAGCTAAGGCAGGAACAGTTGTCGAAAAAATGGCAATAAACAATAATGCCCAACCTACAGAATATCTGGCTGCATTCACGTTAGGTACAGTATAGAAACGAACAATAACGTGGGGTAAACTAGCAAGCCCTACCATACCAGAAATAGTTATAAATAGAACATCTAGCATAGTTTTTTTGCTGAAAGCAGCAGTATATTCTGGAAAACCTAAGTCCACCTGAACTTGATTCAGTTTTTCTACAATGTCACCAAAGGTAAAAGCTAATTCTGGAATTGGAATATTTGTCAGAGCATTACAAATAGCAATAGCTGGTATCAAATAAGCAACAATAAGTATAAAGTATTGAGCAACTTGAGTCCAAGTAATGCCTTTCATCCCTCCTAAGATGGCGAAGAAGGCAACTATAACCATACCGATGACAACACCAACTTCAATGGGAACTTGCAAAAATCGACTAAAGACAATACCAACACCTCGCATTTGCCCGACAATAAAAGTTATGGATATAATCAGGGCAGCAATAACCGCAACGATACGAGCAATATTAGAATAGTAGCGATCGCCTATAAAATCTGGTAAGGTATATTTACCAAACTTTCGTAGATATGGAGCAAGCAGCAAACCCAAGAGTACATAACCTCCTGTTGCTGCCATTACATAATAAGAACCATCATAACCTAAAATTGACACTGCTCCTGCTATAGAAATAAATGAAACTGCCGACATAAAGTCCGCTGCTGTGGCAGCACCATTAGCAATAGCAGGTATACCTCTATCGGCGACAAAAAAGCCTTTACTATCTTGGACTCGCGATCGCCATCCAATGTAGAGGTAAAGCATCAAGGAAATTGTTACGAAGATAAATGTCCAAGTTTCTGTGGAAGAAGGAAGAAGCAAGAAGGAAGAGGGAAGAAGGAAAAGGGAAGAGGGAATAAACATTTAACAAAAAGTAAAAGAAATAAGAAGAGTAGGGACGTTCCATGGAACGTCCCTACAATATATTACAGCATATTAAGAAAGAAGGAAGCAATCTCAGGGTTTTAGGAGATTGCTTCCTATCGTCGCAATGACGACTATTCAATCGGATTCTATATAATATTCTCTGAGTACAGGTGGCACAGTGTAGAGATTTTCTTGTTTTTCGATGAGGGAACGCCGACACAATGATTGTAATGTGTTGAGTAAATCTGATGGTGACGTTTGTGTAGTTTCTAATAGTTGCGCCAGACTAATAGGTTGATTTTTTGTTGCTAAGAGTGACAGGATTTGTTTTTCTGGTTGGGATAGGCGATCGCTTTGTTGTTGTAAATTATCTTTTAAATCTTCTGGTAATAAAATTGCATCATCGGGCAATAACTCAATCAAATTTTCTTCCAATTCTTGAATTTGAGTTGCCACACTTTTTAACCATGAAGGGTTGCCTTGATAGAGGTGAATGATCTTTTCCCATTTTTCAATTTCTGTTAAACCATAATCTCTGAGTATTTCTCTGGCGCTGGCGAAATCTAAACCAGTCAGTTGCAAAATAGGAATTGGTGTTTTTTTGCTTTTGAGTTGAGGAAGTTTAATGGGTTGTTCCCAACCTATTAATAGCAGGCAACTTTGATGGGATAATTTTTCTATCTGTTTGAAAAAGCAGTCATAGTTTTCGTACCCTGGTTTGTATTTTCCTGCTAACTCCCCACTGCTGAAAAGGTGATGAATGTCATCCAAGATAACTAAACAACGATACTTCTGTAAATATTTGATTAGAGGTAAGGGTTTTTGTGTGTTTTCCAGTGCATTTTGTGGTTGAGACTCAGAGAAAAACTGAACTAAGTCAGTTTGAAATTCGGCAAAAGTGGGGGATGTTTCTAGACTGCGCCAAATTACATAGTCAAAATTATCTTTTATTTGTTGAACGAGTTTTACTGCTAATGTGGTTTTGCCGATACCAATGATACCTGTGAGTGCAATGAGGCGACAATGTTGTTGTAAAATCCAGGTTGTTAGGGTTTCGAGTTCAGTGGTGCGGTTGTAGAAGTCGCCTAAATCTGGCATTTCGTCTAAATCTTGATCTGGCGTTGCGGGTTGTTTGGGGTGAGATGTTTCTTGTTGAGTTTTGTGTGAGTTTGGTATATCTGGGGGGTGTCTTTGTTTTTGACAGATATTGACACTACCGCTCACATTTTCTGTGAAGTTTAAAATATTAGAGTTATGAAACCTCTCCATTGTGGAGCGAAAATTTGATTTATTTACATCTTCCCCTAATTCCTCTGAAAGAATTTTCCATAATTCTGCACCCACACCCCTAATGCAACTTTCAGAGTAGTCAAAATCTTCAGCTATTTGCCTGTATCTTTTGCGTTTTAGAGTTCCTTGCAATACCGCCTTTTGTAAGTCGTCTAAATGTTGGCCTGTTTTCTCAAAGACTATTTTATCGGCCATTTTTAAGGCTTCTTCTAGACTCATGGGGTTAGGAGATAAGGTTTGACTTGTATTATTGTTGACATTTAGAAACAGTTTAGTACATTTTCAACATTTTTGTACAAAAAGTAGATGCAATTAAAACAAAATATGGACAGAGCTAAATAATTTTTCACTAGGTAAAGCGTTATTATGTGGCTATTAAAAAAAATTCCAAATTGAAATGAAATAAAAGAAAGTAGTAACTTTATGCTCAACAATTTAACTCGTTTTTTCCAGGCTCTTGTGGCCACATTTGCAGGTATTTTTAGTTCTATTGCAGGTATTTTTAGTTCTATTGGGACTGCCAGTGCCGCAGTTGCAGGTGTTTTGAGTTTTATTGGTGGTCTTATTGGTGGTCTTATTCGTGGTCTTGGGAGTTATGCAATACAAAACCATGAATTCATAATCGGTCTAGCTGTTATAGGAGCATTCATATATGCTGTTATTGTACTCCGCTCAAAAGAAGGTACTTTAGAAACTAAAGCAACGAAGATTGCGGTTGTATTTTGTGGTGTATTTGCTGGTATTATGACAGGCGCTCAAATTTCAAACAACAATTTATCAAACGACGACAATGTTTCCACAATTCTTATTTATTTGGCAGATATTTATATTTATTAGTAAGTAGTCTTGGGGGTTCTGCAATACAAAATGATTAATTTAGCTATTATAGCAACATTCATATTTGTTTTGGTGTTATGGCAGCAACTCAAATTTCCAGCAGTAGTTTATAGATAAATAGCCTTAGTTTTTTCTAGAAAGTACAAAATGAAAAAGATAGAATTAGTTTCTAGAGTAATAGTATTTTTAGTATTAGTCATTGTTGTTACGTTTTACTTTAGAGAATACAGCTTAGATAGATACAATCAAGGAATACTGCTAGATAAAAAAGAATATATTTTAAACTTCGATGAATATAAAAATGAACTATTAAGTTCAAAAGAAAATTTCAGCTTACCTTACTCATTCACCGGCAGTTTTATAGCCTTACTAATCATTGTTGGCGGATATGAATTAATTGTTTTTGTTGTTAGCTTTTTGATAAAATTGATGGTTAATAATAGAGATAAAATAGATATTGACAAAAAATTATAGTCAGGAATTATCAGATTGTAGGTTGGGTTAAGCGACAGCGCAACCCAACAAAAACCTCTATAATATATCTTTGATGTTGGGTTTCGTTCCTCAACCCAACCTACATGAGCGATCGCTCTTCTACAAAAAAGAGGCCAGTATTTGTGCATCCGTGCCATAATCTGTGTGAGCACCTCAATCTAACCTACATTAGCGAGCGCTCTCCCAAAACTAACTTGCTGCCCAAAGAAGGGAAATATTGCTATATTGCCTGAACATTGAATCCGCACTCATAAGCGTCATGTCCTCTATCTGAGCTTGGGCAATTAGCATTCTGTCAAAAGGATCTTTATGATGTAACGGTAACGCAGCAGCTCCTAACGCATGAGCAGCAGTAATTTCTAAAATTTGCATATTTAACGACGCTATGCGACTATAAATGCAGGTATCTATCGGTTCTGGCAAAGATAATTTTCCATAGGCAACTTTGATTGCTATTTCCCAGACACTAGCAGCAGAAAACCACAATTCGTTACTTTCATCAGCAATACAGGTGGTTGCCTCTTCGTTTAACCGTTCAGGTTCAGCAAACCACCATAACCAGCACTGGGTATCCAATAACAGTTTCACTCTTACTCTCCCTCAAATGCTGCCATAATCTCTTCCGGCAAAGGTTCGTTAAAATCATCTGGCACTACAAATTTTCCTTTATCTTGCCCCAAACTAGCTAGTCGGTTAGATGAGGGAGAAATGGGAACCAACTTCGCGATCGCTACCCCTTGATTTAAAATAATAATTTCTTCTCCAGGTTTGATGCCAGATAATAACTCCGAGAGATTGATTTTGAAGTCGTTGGATAAGTTTTCTATCTGAAGTGTAGCCATTTTTGTTTCAGAATCACTTTTATATTACATTACCAGTTTAACTTAACTTAGGATATTTTAGAGATTGTAGTGGCACGTCAAGCCTTAAATGTTAGTTTAGGAAAATGCTACGATGCTGATTTTTCAAAGCTTGACATCAAAAATCTATTCCACCATTTTAAGCTTGACACGGCAGTAAGTTGGGTTAAGCGGCAGCGCAACCCAACAAGGACTTCTATAATATATCTATTATGTTGGGTTTCTTTCCTCAACCCAACCTACATCTGGGGGGTTGTGAATTGAAACATTCTCATCATCAACATGGAAAAATTTGTAGGGGCGGGTTTCACCAATAACCTTGATACATGATATTAATTCATCAAAACCCGCCCCGCACCTCATGCACCCATATCGCCTGGGGGCGGGTTTACTTAATCTTAGGGTAAACATGAAAATTCCTACTGAAACCCGCCCCTACTATTGCACCATTTTAATCCAACTCTTCTTCGCCAATATCGCTAATTGGAGCAGGTACAGCTACAGGCGATCGCAAATCTTCTACCATCTCTTGTATTTCCAATGGTGGCGGAGGTGTCATCCGAGATACTACCCAAGTCACAATAAAATTCAGCACCATTCCCACAGTGCCAATACCTTCAGCAGACACGCCGAAAAACCATGTTGGCATTCCAGCGAATTTGACACCTATAATATAGATAGTAGTAAACAACAAACCCGATACCATACCAGCGATCGCTCCTTCTCGGTTAGTGCGTTTGTCAAACACTCCTAAAATAATCACCGGGAAAAAACTTGCAGCAGCTAAACCGAAAGCAAAAGCTACTACCTGAGCAACAAACCCTGGTGGGTTAACTCCAAAGTAACCAGCAATAGCAATAGCAAACCCTACCATGACTCGCCCTACCATTAACCGTCGCGACTCAGACGCCCCTGGATCGATCATTCGATAGTAAACATCATGGGCAATGGAACTGGAAATCACCAATAATAAACCAGATGCAGTAGACAAAGCAGCAGCTAACCCTCCTGCTGCCACTAACGCAATTACCCAAGGAGCAAGTTTAGCTACTTCTGGAGTAGACAAAACAATGATATCTCTGTCGATCCTAATTTCATTAGTCTCTATATCTGGAGTTAGTTGGAAACTACCATCATTATTTTTATCGGTAAATTCTAATAAACCGGTATTTTTCCACTTTGTTGCCCAGTCTAACTGTTGCACTTCCTCCAAAGTTTTGTTGTGTAAACTGTCAATTAAGTTATATCGGGCGAAAGTAGCTAAAGCAGGAGCAGTTGTATACAAAATAGCAATAAACAATAATGCCCAACCAGCAGAATATCGAGCAGCTCTTACATTAGGAACTGTGTAGAAACGAACAATAACATGAGGTAAACCAGCAGTTCCCACCATCAGCGCAATAGTGATAAACAAAACATCAAGCATACTTTTGTTAGTAAAAGCAGCACTGTATTCTTGGAAACCCAAATCTACCTGAACCTGATTTAGTTTTTCGACAATATCGCTGAAAGTAAAAGCAAATTGAGGAATGGGAATACCTGTAATAACTGTCGCAATAGCAATAGCTGGAATTAGATAAGCAATAATGAGTACGCTATACTGGGCGACTTGAGTCCAAGTGATGCCTTTCATTCCACCTAAGATGGCAAAAAAGGCAACAATAATCATCCCAATAACAACACCAGTACCAATATCAACTTGCAAAAACCGACTGAAAACAATACCGACACCGCGCATTTGCCCAGCAACGTAAGTCATGGAGACAAAGATGGCAGCGATAACTGCAACGATACGGGCAACATTTGAGTAGTAGCGATCGCCCACAAAATCAGGTACTGTATATTTGCCGAACTTCCGCAGATATGGGGCGAGTAGTAGTGCTAATAGTACAAAACCGCCAGTCCATCCCATCAGATAGATAGAACCATCGTAACCCAAAAAAGAAATTAACCCCGCCATTGAAATAAATGAGGCGGCAGACATCCAGTCGGCGCCAGTAGCAGCACCATTGGCAATAGCAGGTACACCTTGGTCAGCGACGAAAAAGCCTTTACTATCTTTCACTCGCGAGCGCCATCCAATGTACAGATAACCCATAAAGGAAATAGTAACGAGTATAAATGTCCAGACTTCTGCACTCATTTAGTCTCTCCTGTCAGTATTAGATTTTTTATCGAGTTTATCCATGTTGTATTTTTTATCGAGTTTATCCATTTGAATGGCGTATGTAAAAATTAAGATTACGAATACATAAATTGAACCTTGTTGTGCCATCCAAAAACCCAAGGGGACACCAAAGAATTGAATAGTGTTTAAGGGTTGGACTAATAAAATGCTAAAAACAATTGAAACTAAAGCCCAAACTATTAGCAAGTTTCTGATTAATGCTGTATTAGCACGCCAGTATGCTTGGCGTTGTTCTTCGTTCATTTTTTAAGTTTTTGATTGATGATGGATATTTTTATCAGATTTTTTACCCAAAATCTGATTAATTTAGGACTTATGCAAAGAAACCCGGTTTTTATAGCACTACGCAAATAGGTTAGGACATTTCTAAATCCTGAAACCTTTTGATAGTCAACTGTTCCCTGTTCCCTCTCTTGGTGCGCGTTCCCTTGCGTCTGTCGCCGACGCGGGGTCGCACCGCTGTTCCCTATTCCCTATTCCCTAGCGCTATACAAGAAATCCTTAGCTAATAGCTGAAGCCATTTCAAAAGCTCTATACTTCTGACTTCTGACTTCTAACTTCTGACTTCTGTGAAATAGGTAGCTTGGCTTAATTCCAAGTATATTATTAAGGCATTATTTGGTATTTGGAAAAAATGTAATATTAGTTATCATTTCTGTAGCTTTTGTATGGTTATATTAATCTGGGAATTTAGAATATTTTAGAGACTGTTTGTAAAATAAGTATTAACAGAGCAAAGAGTTATTAAAATCTAAAAGCGTTAATACTTCAAGGGATTGAAATCTGGTAGATACAGAGGCGTTCGGTAGATACATTCCTAGATTTATAAATGAAAAATAGTTGTCTTTATTTATTTCTTCTTCCCTATTCCCTGTTCCCTATCTCCTTTTTATATTTCCCGATCCATTCAATCTCTTAAACATCAATTAATTCAATTCTTAAATAATAAATATTTACGACAATTTCTCAATCTAAGAAATTTATCAAAAATTTCTCAATCTAAGAAATTTATCAAAAAATTATCATCAACTCCAAAGCTTCTGTAATAGCAGATTTTTTCCAAGACTTAGGAGTAATATAGAGTTATAGTTAAGCAGACAAAAAGTATTGCTAGTAGTATAAGATAAAGTCTTTCTTTGAAGTTTTCATTTGCCCTAATTTATATAAGTACGCAAATAGGGCGCGGAAATTTATAAATCCTCAAACTCTTTCAGGGATTACCTCAAGCTTGTAACTTCTGACTTTTTACTTGTGCGTAGCAATATAGCTCTTGCAAAAATATTTCAATAAGTATATATTTTCATATATTGTAGATATAGCAATTAAAGCAAAGGTTAGGACATTTATAAATGGTCAAACTCAGTCAGGGATTACTTCTAAATTGCAAATTCTAAATTCTAAATTCTAAATTCTAAATATGGCATTCTATAACCATGATTCACTTAAGTCTGAACTGAACCAAAGAGGTTGGCGTTTAACTCCCCAAAGGGAAACTATTCTGCAGGTGTTTCAACGTCTACCTCAAGGTAAACACTTAAGTGCAGAAGAAATATATCATCTGTTGCTACATCAACAAGAACAAATTAGTCTGTCTACAATTTACCGGACACTACATTTATTGACCAAAGTAGGTATTTTGCGGGAACTAGAATTAGCCGAAGGACATAAACATTATGAGATAAACTCCCCCAACCTTCGTAAACATCACCATTTAGTTTGTCTTCAATGTCATAAAACCTTTGAGTTTAATGATGATTCCATACTGAAAATAAGTAAGAAGCAAGCTCAAAAAGAAGGTGTTGAAATGTTGGACTGTCAACTAACAGTTCATACTATTTGTATTGAGGCTTTACGCAAAGGTTGGCCTGCTTTAGTAGCTACCAATTGGTCTTGTCCAAGAACTAACTTGGGAATCAAGTCTAACTCAAATCATCAAAAGGCAACTTTGGAGGAGGAGGAGGAACTACCAAACGCTCAATAACAGCTTTATGACTCTCCCGGTTAGTTTGGACTTCTGCAGCGATCGCCTCAAACTTAATTTCCAAACAACCATAAGCAATATCCAGTTCTGTAATTACCTCTAGTTGCCCCATTCCATTCGGAATAAAATCAGTTAACCAACGTGGTCCAGCTACTATTGTTTGAGCTTGGCGATCGTAAACCCAAATCTTAACATAAATCCTAGGTAAACCTTCTGGTAATTTCACCCTCACTTTTACCGCTCGCCCCGCAATAACATCTTTACCCAGAACTTCTAAATCAGGAACTGGCAATGGTTGTTCATCAGGTAAAATATAAGGCTGTGTCGAAATTGATTCATCCTGCTGTTGAGAAATATTAGCTAAACCAAAATTCCATTGTTTATCTTGGTTTGGCAAAATTTCTTCTAGTTGTTCATCTTCGACCACAAATTCTTGCGCTTCCCAATTAATTTCATCATTATTGCCACTAGCAAATTCCTCATCATCAACCATTACACTTATAGAATCATTATCCGGCAATTCCTCTATTTCAGTTTTCTGCTTAGACTCTGATGTATTCTCTAATTCTGTACTATTCTCTGTTTCCTCCGTTTCTTGTAAAGAAGAAGCCTTCATCCATTGCAACAACTCAGAATCATTAATCAAGGAATAAGCCTTTGAAAAGAATCTATCCTCCAACTTCAAAGCCTTAAAATCCTTGTTTGTAGGATCAAATTTTGTCGGAAAGGCCACAAGATTTTGCTTAGTCTCAGGTGCTTCTTCCTCTTTTTCATTAAGAGTTTTGGACTCTGACTCTTTTTCTGGTTGTAAACTTGTCCGATCTTCAGACTGATCTGAATCTTTCCAAACATCATCTACTCGATCTGAATCTGTGAGAGAATTTGATTTTCTTAACAAATCATCAATCCGATTTGCATCTTTGGCCATATTATCCGGTAGTGGATTTCCAAATGTTGGTAATTCTAGTGATTCGGAATCTGATTCACCTGTACCAGATTTATATATTTGTGGTGGTAAAGGTTGCTCTTTATCTGTTTTCTGCTCTGGTTGACTCTGATTGATTTTTTCTACCAATTCTAGAAAAGAAGGGGGTTTTTGATCTAGCTTTCTTGCTGCTAAAGTTTGTTTTTCTAGAGTAATTCCTTGATGCTCATCTTCAACAAAATTATCATCAATTACTGCTAACAAATTCTGGAGTGGGGCTGTAATTGTGAAAGATTTATTGGCTAGAGTGTTTGTGTTATCTGTGAGGATAATTTGTCCTAATATTAGACGAGTTTTAATATTTTCCGGCACATTAATTGTACAGGCAAATACAATAGGTGTTACTTGCTCTGGTAAAGTTTGCTGTACTTCTATTAAAATTTCTGAAGTTTCAGGATTACGCAAACAAATTTTTAAGTTTCCATTGACTATCGGAGTATTATTCTCTGCAATAACAGAATCTTTTTTTGTTAAATCGTTCTGCAAGGGCAGGTTATTAAAGCCTTCATTAGATTGAATATTCTGATTTTGATTATCAAGAATTATCTGCCCAGATATAATTAATGCTTCACCTGATTTGGCAATGTAAGATGCTTGATCTAAGGTTAGCTCTAAAGGGAAATTTACAATAGAGTTAGTTTGGGTATTAGTATCTGTATCTGTTTCTTTATTTTGCTCTAGTTCTATTTCTTGTTCTTTCTGAAGTTGCCCCAATATTGATGAGTTATTGATTAGAGTTTCAGTTAGTTCTTTTAATTGATTCTCTATATTTTTTACTTCTTGGTTTTGACTTTGAATATTTGGCTGTTCTTGTTCATCACTATCTAGTAAATCAGTGATATTTTCCATACTTTCTGATTCTTTTGATAATGCTTGTGATTCATCTTGAATCTGACCATCCAATAATTCTATTTCATCTGATTTAACTACCTCAAGTTTTGGCAATTCAGGATTATTTTTGACTGTATTTTCCTCTAGATTAATTGCCACTTCATCTGTGTCTATTTGATCGGAAAAAAAGGATATATTTTCATTAGTAATCAAATCCTTTGGCTGAGGTGGGGAATCTGCTACTATATATAGTTCGTGATTCTGTGGTTCTAGTTGTTGTGAAAAATCTGAAGTATCATACTCAGTGGGCAATACTTCTAGATGGACAATATGTTGCTTTGTTTCTTTTGATGATGTGGTTAATTTAGCTTGACAACGAAATTCCCATTTACCAGGCTTGAGACGGGTAAAGGGGATAATAGATATGAGACCTTGAGAGTGGGTACGACTAGAACGTTTATGAACTCGCCTTACAGGTGGGATTTCTTCAGTAGAATCGTGAATAATCCGAATCTGGACTTCTGTATTGGCTATATGGGTATTAGCCACAATGCGATAGCGACCTTCTAGAATTTCCACATCGGCTGATTCTAAAGGTAGCCAGGTTTGGTCGCCCTCTTTCTGTAGCAAAAATTCCCAGTCTGACATCTACGGCTACAGCTTTACTTTACAAAATATATATTCTTAAGTTTATCTCAGATTATTAGTTATCTGAAGAATTTTAGAAGCTAAAAGTCATAATTTTTTTAATCTTAATATTTTCTGAATTTTTATATATCACAAATAACTATTTTTGTCAAGATAAATCTTGTAGAGAATACTTACTGCGGTTTTTTTATGGGTAGACCAT
Organism: Dapis brunnea BLCC-M229; assembly: GCF_050015995.1. Lineage (NCBI taxonomy): Bacteria > Bacillati > Cyanobacteriota > Cyanophyceae > Oscillatoriales > Microcoleaceae > Dapis > Dapis brunnea. The sequence continues at coordinate 14,563 of NZ_JBNHEP010000253.1, forward strand.
AGTAGGGACGTCCCAATAAGGTTTTGTCCTGTGGGCATCTTACCCGCTGGTAGTGTACCTGACTGAGATAAAATTCGCTATAGGTCATATTAAATCCGCTTGCGCGTGGAGTGTTATTAGAAACCTGATTTATGGGAGACAGATGTCAGTCTGATAGGGGATCTAATACTTTCGCCTGAATAATATACTTTATACCCGTTACAAAAACAACATCTGAGTTCTGAGGTGCTAATAAGTAGATAAAAATATTGTTAAACCTGCTCATGTCTTGGAAAACCTTGCTAAACTGAGAGTAGAACAGCTAGGTAGAACATGAAATATTTCACCCCGAAAGAAGCCTGCAACTACCTTGGAGTCTCCATCTCAACTCTCAGAAGGTGGGACAAAGAAGGAAAAATCCAATCCATTAGAACTTCGTTAAGAATTCCAACCTAAAGTTGTTTCTATTTCCGTTGGTAGAGACATAGGATCGAAGGGTTTAGTAATTACTCCATTTACTCCCAACTCAAAAAATTGACGCCGATCATCTGAACTAACTTTCGCTGTCAGGAAAATTACTGGAATTTGCTTAGTGGCCTGATTAGCTCGTAATTCTTGAAAAGTAGCAAATCCATCCAGTTCAGGCATCATTACATCTAAGAGAATAGCATCTGGTTGTTCTAGTTCTGCTTTAACAATACCTTCTCTACCTGAACTACCAGTAATTACTTCCCAACCACCAACCATTTCTAAACTAAGTTGGGCGACTTCCCTAATATCATCTTGATCGTCTATTAGTAAAATTCGTTTTTTTGTCATCCGACTTCACGCTTGAAAAGTATTAGCTTTTTGACACTGTTGTTAGAACAGTTGCTGATAGATAAGAAACTTCTTATACCAATTATCCTACATTAATACTTAATTTGACGACTACTTTATACTTTAGTATTTTTTCCTAACACCTACCACCTACCACCTTTTTTCAGAATATCTAGGAAACTTAAATCATGTCAAACAGCAATGGATTTGTGCCTTCTAGGTTAGAGGGAAAAAATCCGTTCTACTAAACTTACTCAAACTTACCCATACATGGTTGCATGAATTTTGGAACTAGCTTCCTGTTTCACGCATATACCACTGACCGCAGTCGCCAATTTATCTTCTCCACAGGCTTCAAAACGGTGATAACCCCACCTACTTACCCACATAGTTTTCTAAGTTGACAGCAGCATTAAAGTCTCTGTCAGCACTAATATAGAATCCGGTTATATAATATATGTTTATAATTCTATAATTATTTCAAACTCCACACTCCCCACACTCCCCACACTCCCCACACTCCCCACCCCCAACTATATAATAAGTATTCAACCGGATTTGATATAAAACCACAGTTACTGCATTCGTATCGCCTCCCACTCAATGGCATTTTCTGTTGATGCCAACACTGAGAACATAATTGAGAACTTAGATAAAATCTATCAGCGATCGCTAACTCACTGCCATACCATTCACATTTGTATGTGAGCTGACGCTTAAACTCTTAAAAACCACAGTCTGCTATAGCACTTGCTAGCTTTTGGTGTCTTGGTGCGCGTTCCCTTAATCATCAATTCTTTCCCCCTACTCCCTACTCCCTATTCCCTCTTTTCTGGAGAGGTCTAATATACGATCAATTGCAGTCATTCGGGAAGACTATTGAATAATCCAATTGACCGAAACTAGAGCTAGTGAGTCTTCACGGCGTATTTGCTGGATGTGGTTAAATATATGCCCAATAAAATGATAAAAAATCCCAGGAAATTTAGCAAATTTAAGGTTTCTGAGAAAATTATCCAAGCAAAAATGCTAGTAAGGATAGGATTGAGCAGGAGGATGGTAGCAACTAATCCCGAAGATAAGCATTTAAGGCTATAACTAATCAAACCTTGAACCAGAATTATGGCCATACCCAAAATAATTAAGGTTAGCCATCCTTGCCAAGAGTGGGGAAATAATTCGCCCCTTGCTACCAGCAGAATTGGCAGGCAAAGAAAAGTTCCTAGCACACATATCCACGTTATTATTGCTGTAATACTCAACTTGGTTTGCAGTTTTTCAGCAACCAGTAGATATCCAGCCCAGAAAAGAGCCGAAAGTAAAGCCAGCACATCTCCTTCTAGTTTGTCAAGGGCAATGGAGAAGTCATTAGCAACAAGGAGAATTGAACCACTAAGGGCGATCGCTACTCCGATCAGAAACAGGCGGTCGAATTTTTGACCCAATAAACCCCATCCTAGTAAGGTCGTAAATAGTGGGGTGACACTGTGGAGTACTTCTGAGTTAGCAACGCTGGTTTGAGTCAGAGACCAAGCCCAAAATAATTGGAAACCCACAAATATTATTGCCAAAATTAGTAGCAGCAGAAAACTATAGGAATCAGGAAACAGTTTAATAGGAGGTGAGTTTTGAAGCGTTTCTGTAGGGGTGGGGATCGATCGCCGTTTGACAATCAATACTCCATTCCATAATCCAAGAACTACGGTAGCGATCCAAAAACGATTAAATATAGTTGCATTAGGGGAGATAGAACTTTCACTAATTCGCAGTAATATAGGCATGAAAGCAACCATTAATAGAGTAGTTAATATGGCAACATAAGCCTTTTTAACTTCGGCTTGGGAATAGTTTGACTCCGGTAATTCCAATTGGTTTGTCATTTAATTAATTGAGCTTAAAATTTCTAGTTTATGAGAATCATATCATGTCGGCTTGAATACTTACAGGACTTACGCAATCCCAACCAAGAAACCGGGTTTATTGCTTGATTATTTTCTCTCAAACTACCAAGCTTGTTGATAAACCAGAAAAGAAGAGAAGAGGTAATAATTAATTATTAATTAATAATTATTAATTATTAATTATTAATTATTAATTATTTAAGAACTGCTGTAATTTAGATTAAAAAACTCCTCACGTACAATATCAAGAACTTCATCAATATCTGCACGAGTGGTGCGAAAATTGACCATACAAGCTCGTAAAGCATACTTGCCAGAGATAGTAGTGTTGGAGAGATAAGCTTTTCCATTACGCTGGACGGCATACAAGATTTGAGCATTCAATCGATTCACTTCAGCATTAAGTGTCTCACTCTCAGTTTCATCTGCCAAGGCAAATTTAGCACCCAAAGAAGAAGGCACATAACGAAAACAGCAAATACTTAACTCGACTGGGGCTAGTAATTCAAAATCTTCTGCTGTATTGACGCATTCAGCAAAGTATTCTGCTAGAGCATTATTCTCGCAAATTGCAGCACGGATACGTTCGACCCCGTAGTAACGCAGTAGCATCCAGATTTTTAAAGCACGAAATCGTCGTGACAATTCTATGCTATAATCCCAAAACGTAAAAGATTCAGCCTCAGTTTCTTCGTGTAATTTCAAATACTCTCCAATCCCAAACGATAAAGAATCGCGAATTTGATCAGAGTTGCGAAACAACAAGCAACCGCAATCAATGGGCGTAAAGAGCCATTTATGGGCATCTATAGCAACGGAATCAGCACGATCAATGCCTTCAAATAAGGAGCGTTTGCCGGGGTCTAATGCTGCTGGTGCTCCATAAGCACCATCAACATGAAACCACAAGTTATATTCTTCAGCAATACTAGCAATTTCTGCTAGGGGGTCTACAGTGCCAGTCGATGTCGATCCAGCATTAGCCACAACACAAAAAGGTCGTAATCCTTTACTGATATCCGTTTCGATGCCTTGGCGCAAGCTGGATATATCCAGTCGGAAGTTGGCATCCGATGAGACTGTGCGGACACAATTTCGCCCCAATCCCATGATATCTGCTGCCTTGGAAATTGAAAAGTGGGCGCGCTCCCCTGCATAAATTATCGTGGGTGTCAAGTTCCACAAGCCTATTTCTGAAACTCGATTGGGGGATTTAACTCGGTGGGCTATCACTAAGGCATTCAAATTTGCCATGGAACCGCCACTGGTCAAAAAACCCTGGGAGTTCTCGCCATAACCGATGAGCGAACCCAACCAGGCAACAACAATTTTTTCTAATTCCGTTGCTGCTGGAGCGCCGCGCCAAGAGTTAACATTCGGATTGAGGGATGAGGCTATTAAGTCAGCAAAAGCTCCTACCGGAGTGGAAACCGAACCAATATAACCTAAAAAGCGTGGATGACCAGTGTGGCGAGTGGCCTCGAAAATAGAACGGCAATCTGCCATCAGTTGCTCTAGGGATTCCCCTTCTAGGGAAAGTTCTGAATTGAAGCGATCGGCAAACTCGGAGGCTGAAGTATATTGAAAAAGAGAATTTTTAGCAACCTGGGTAAAGTAGTCTGTTACTAGGGCAAGGGATTGCCTCGCAAGTTCATTTAGTGCCTCTTCTGAGAGGTCTAGAGGTAAGGAAGGATCGCTGTGCTGCACTTTCGTGTTAGAGTTGTTCTGGGAATTTTTCATCTACATCTATCTAAATTATTACTAATAATAACGTATTACAAAGATTATAATCTTGGTTGGTTGATTGAGCACTTAAAAAAAATAGTGGAATTATGAAAATACTATACTTTGTTTTTTTGATCTGAGAGCCTGTTTGTAAGGTTTTTTCAGCAATTAATAATTATTAATTATTACTCGTGGCCACATTGATAATTAATCAGAGAGTTTCTGAGTAGATGTACGCTTTTTAATTATTAATTATTAATTATTCATTATTCATTACAAAGAGGGTCGGCTTCAAAGCGTGAATTGTTGAATGAATAATTAATTGACTATCAACTCTTAATTATTGAAGTAGCAGTCAGCACTCAGCTATCAGCTATCAGCTTTTCATGGTGTATAATGGGGGTTTGAATCCCCCAAAAAAGCGCACCACTAATTTTTCCAACTCTTGTGGGAAACTTAAACCCTCAGGTCTGAGCGCTGATAGCTAAATGCTGAAAGCTAATAGCTAGTTAATTATTAATTATTCGGTAAACTATCGTGCATCTAGATTCTAGATTCCCTTTTGCCTGTTGCCTTTGACAACAATTTGGATATATGATGTAAATGCTGAACACCTTGGTGGTGTACAAGTAGTGATTTTTGCAGTTGGACTCCTGAAAGTGAAAGGACAAATTCTGCGAAATGTCGATGCGGTAGTATTTTGTACCGGCTACAAAAACGAAGTTGCCGGTGAGTCCATTCGATTATTTTGTCAGATCTAGTCCAATATCATGTCCGGATAATCAGCGATCAAAAAGTTTTTGTTTGTGGTGGGGCTTGAAGCCCATTAAATATCTATCTTAGGGCTAAAGCTCTACTACGAGCTTTAATTATAACTATTCAACCGGACATGATACAAAAGGTAGTGCAATTTATGGGTTTAAGGTTGTAGTTAAGGAATTGGTGAATATGTTGTATTTTGCCAAAAATTTGACAATGAAAAGGATATAATTTAATCTTCACTTTATTTGGATTTTCCCAACCTGGTTAAAAATATTCGTACTCAAAAATGAAAAATTATCAACAGATACCAAGTTTAGAGAGTCAAGACAAAATAGTTGTTCAAGACTATTTACGCGATTCAACAATTTGGGATTGCATTACCCCTAGAGTCAGCGATATTGTGATTGCGTCTTGTTACAAATCAGGGACAACTTTGACCCAACAGATTATTAATCTTTTGGTACATGGTCACGATGAATTCGATAGCCTTCATAATTTAAGTCCTTGGGTAGAACATCAGCATGACCCTTTAGATCAAAAGATTGAGCAAATAGACAAGTTACCCAGTCGCAGATTTTTAAAGACCCACCTATCTTTTAAAGCATTACCCTATTATCCAGATTGGAAATACATTTGTTTGGTTAGAGACGGTAGAGATGTTGCCATGTCTTTGTTTAATCACCTTCATGCTCTGACTCAAGAAGCACGACTGACCTCTCCGGTTCAATTCTATAATCTCTCATCTAATTTTGTAGAATTTTGGGAGGAATGGTTACAAACTGGAAAGCCTTATTGGGATTGGTTTGAATTTATCAAAAATTGGTGGGAATTTCGTCATTTTCCTAATATATTGCTAGTTCATTATAGAGATTTGATTCACGATAAGCCAGCTCAAATTGAAAAAATTGCTGACTTTCTCAAGATTAACCTTGACAGACCCCTAAAGGATACAATATTCTATAAGTCTTCCTTAGAATACATGAAACAAAATTACGAAAAATTCAAGCATCCAGACTTTGAAAAACACGGATTTATTAACAAAGGAATTAATGGGCGCTGGCAAACTTTATTAAGCCAAAAGCAGATCAAAGAGTATGAAGATATTTTGGAGCAGAAGTTAGGTTATGCTTGCGCTTTGTGGGTAAAAAATGGCGGGAATTTTCTAGCAATGTCAACTATTTAGCTATTTGAATATGCCAGAGTTGAAATAAATTTTTCAACCAGCTAAAGGCTAGTTTATTTTGTAGAAGTTTATGATATTTCTATCTTTATTCTAATAGCAATAATCCAGATTACTAGGCTTTTCCAGACGTATTCTCTAGTTTTTCCAGTCAAATAGACTTAGATGGTTAAACTTAGAGAATCTACTTAGTAGAGAAATGAGGTCATCAAGCATTATTATATGATAGTTATCTCAAGTAAAATTTGTCAAACGAAACTCCTGAAATATTACGTCTTGAATATAAAGCTCAGTGGTACGGTTCTAAATTAGTAGTAGTTGATAGGTTTTTTCCACCATCAAAAACTTGCTCTAACTGTGGTTTATGCATAAGGATATAGCAGTCGAAACAAAAGTTAGAACATCGATCAATGTTCAAACTCAGTCAGGGATTACTTCTAACTTCTGACTTCTAACTTGCGCGTAGCGCTATATGCCATTAGATATGAGAATGTTTAACGGCTCTAAATGCGATATATACATATTTGTCAAATTATGTTACCTTTTGTGTCAGTTTTATAAAATAGGAATGAGAATTATGAACTCAGAAAACACTGCATATATGTTTAGCGAACACTCTGATAGAGAAGCAATGTTGCAAATGATTGATGGCTTTAGAATAACACAAGCTATCTATGTTGCTGCTAAATTAGGAATTGCAGATTTACTGAAAGATGGTCAGAAACATTGCGATGAACTAGGAGCTAAAACAAATATCAAAAGCGATAGTATGTATCGTCTATTACGCGCTTTGTCAAGCTTGGGAATTTTTTCTGAAACTGATGATAGATGTTTTCAGTTAACCTCAAGGGGGGTTTATTTGCAAAGTCATGTGCCTCATTCCCTGCACACGATGGCTTTAACCAAAGGAGAGTTGATGTATCCCATCTGGAATAATTTACTTCAGAGCATAAAAGCAGGTGAAACTGGCAGTGAATACTTATACGGCATGGATTTTTATCAATACTGTCAAGAAAAATCTGGCGTACCCAAACTCTTTGATGAGTGGATGACAACTGAAACTGAAATAGAAAAAGAGGCTATTGTTGAAGCTTACGACTTTTCTTCAATTAAGACTATTGTTGATGTCGGAGGTGGCGAAGGAAGGTTACTTGCTGCAATTCTCCAAAAGAATCCAAATCTCAAAGGAATCTTGTTAGAGATGCCTCACCTTATCAAAGCAGCGAGTAATTTGCTTGAACAAAGTGGTGTCACAGAAAGATGTGAGTTGAAAGATACAGATATTCTCAAGTCTATTCCGACGCGAGGAGATATTTTGATAATGAAACATATTGTTGAAAATTGGCAGGATGACCTAGCAACGGTTGTTCTTCAAAATTGTTACCAAGCCATGAACGAAGGAGATATTTTGTTGGTTTGTGAATCTGTGATTCATTCGGGTAACGAGCCTTCTATAACTAAACTTAGAGATTTGGCAGGGTTTGTTATTACGTCAGGAAAAGAACGAACAGCACAAGAATACAGACAATTACTAGAAAAAACTGGATTTAGAATGGATAGCATTATTCCTACTCGGGGAAATATCGACATAATTAAGGCAATTAAATAATAAACTAAGCTAGTGGTCTCTCAAGTTTGAATTGATGGGTAAATTCGCCGAAGCTTGATAGGAGTATCTTCTGTTGTAAATTGCCAATCAATCCAACCCACATTCGGCACTTCATTTGGTTGTTTCTTTTGCTCAGAGTTGGGGGTTTCTACTTGGGTTTCTCAACTTTGTTAGAACAACCAATGATTGTTAAGCTAGAAAGGCTAACGAGTAGGAAAAATTGATAAATTTTTTTGTGGTACATCTTGTTAGTTCTTTGGTAAATTTTCCTTTTGAATTTCAAAAGTTTCAGGTAACTGGGTGCCCAGTATTATAGTTCTTGAGATTATCAATATACCACGGCGTTGCCATTTCTGAAAATACCTCTATACGGCATTGTTTTCGTACCTACCTACTTAGGGCTTGCTGAAAAAATTGGTTGCTGAGGTGAGTACAGGGGGACGCGGAGACGTGGAGACACGGAGATGGGGAGAACAAGCAAAGGTTTCGGTCATTTTATATGAAGACATTTTCTGAAATTTTAGCAGAAAATCTCAGTATTTTGAGGCAAATAAGAGCGAATAATATCATGTACGGTTGAATACTTACAATGCATGAGGAGGTAAGGCAGAAGGCATCTCCCCTAACCCCCTTTGAAAGGCTAGGGCTGTTTCAAAGTATCGTGAGTTAACAATTTAAGGAGAACAAGAGATGAGAGGGTCAGAAAATAGAGAAATTAGCCAAAATTTGCCGATTTTTCAGCCCGAATTGTGTTATTAAATCTGCTTCAATTCCCTCAAAGCCACAACAATTGGTTAATTAACTTTTAATAATAATTGATAAATATTGGGGAAAATCTTGGTCTATACAAATACTTGACAGGAGATGTCTCTTTGACGAATTCAATAATTTATGAACTAAAAATGGTATCGAAGTTATTTATTCTGACTCCTCAAAAAAAACCTAGATATTTGTAGTAAACATTTATCAAACTGGTATTAATCATACATTTAATCCAAAATTGGTAAAGTTATAAAAAAAGTGCTGCCTTTTCCCAAAGTACTTTCTGCCCAAATTTGGCCTTCATGTTGTTGTACAATACTACGACAAATAGCTAAACCCAAACCAGTGCCTCCCTTTTGGCGAGAGTCAGAAGCATCAACCTGTTGAAAGCGACCAAAAATACTTTCTATCTTGTCAGCAGGAATACCTCGTCCTCGATCTTTGACTGCAATCAAAACTTGATAACCAGAATTAATTCTATAAGCTGGTGCTACAGCACAATCACTGTGAATCCCGGAAGTCAAGTTATTCGAGTTATCAACTTGATTTTGATTGATTCGTTGTTTGCTGGCAGTTAAGCATACTGTTTTTCCTCTAGAGGAATATTTGATAGCATTACTCAATAGGTTAGTCAAAGTTTGAATTAATTTGTCGGCGCATCCCCACAAGTTAGTATCTATTGGTGTTACTGATAAACTAACTCCTGTTTTCTCTGCGATAGGTTGCATTTCATTTGCCGCTTGCATCATTAACTCAGAAACATTGCAAGTTTGTTTTACCATTGTGACTTGATTAGAATGAAGACGCTCTAAGTCTAAAATGTCGTTGACTAACCTTACCAAACGATCGGTGTTAGCAACAGCAATATCTAGCATTCTTCCACCTCTTTCTGGTGCTTGATTTAGTAATCCACTTTTCAGTAAACCTAAAGCACCGTGAATGGAAGCTAGAGGAGTGCGTAATTCATGACTAACTACAGAAATAAATTCATCTTTCATTTGTTCGACAGCAAGTCGTTCTGTAATATCTTTAAATGTCACAACCGCACCGATAATTTTTCCCTGTTCTACAATAGGTGTACTAACATATTCTACAGGAAAAAATGAGCCATCTCGTCGCCCAAAAAAATCATCAGTAACTTGACAAACTATTCCTTTTTCTAAGGTTGTTTGAACAGGACAAACTCGAGTATTTTTTAGTGTCGAACTTATGTCACTTTTGTTGTTAGTTTTACCTCCATAAATTATGAAACTCCAGTCATTATTTACCAGTTCTTTAATCGCATAACCAGTCATTTTTGCTGCAGCAGGATTAACAAAAGAAATTTTACAAAACATATCTATCACACAAATTCCTTCTCCCGCTGAATCTAAAATTAATTGATGTTGGTGACGGAGTTGTTCCAAAGATTGTTCTACTTGTTTGCGATCGCTAATATCACGGGCAATAGTTGATACTCCTATGACATTATCTTGAGCGTCTTTAATTGGAGATATTGTTAAAGCTACATCTATGTGTTTACCATCTTTTCTGAGATGTACAGTTTCATAATTATCTATACCGATACCCGCAGTAATATTTGTTAAAATTTGAGGGATTTCATTGGGTCTTTCTGGTACAGCTAACATTGAAATAGAACGACCTTTTACTTCAGAAATAGAGTAACCATAAATTTTTTCTGCTCCTGAGTTCCAACTATGGATAATTCCTACTAAAGTATTACCAATTATTGCATCATTAGAGGATTCTACTATAGAAGCTAATCTCTTCATGGCTTTTTCTGTTTGCTTTTGTTGTGTAATGTCACGCCCTAAAACGACAATTCCATTCCGTTTTCCATCTTCATAAAATAAGGGCACTTTAATTACATCATAAACTTTTACACTACCATCTTTTTTCTGAATTAACTCTTCACTCCTCGACAAACTTCTTTTGTTCCATGCTTCTCGATCGCTACATTGGCAATTTAAAAGAGCTTCTTGATAAAAAGGACTGTTTTCTGCTAATTCAGTATCTGACTTACCATGATAATCTAGTTTTTCTATCTCAAATAATTCTAGCATTGACTTATTAGCTTCTAGCCATTTTCCTGTACCATCTTTAAAACAAACAATATCTGGCATCGCATTAATTAAAGTGCGAAGCTTTAGAGAAGTTTCTTGGTATGTTTTAACCAGTTCTTGTAAAGCTTTTTCTGCTCGTTTACGTTCCCCTATTTCCATTTTTAATTGAGCATTATTAGCTTTGAGAGATGCTATTAAATCTGTTTTATTTTTAGTGGTATCTTTAATCATTTTTATTCACCATTATTAACTTTAACAAAATATTTATTTCATATTTATTAATTTATCAAAATCCAATACTTGGACTACGTTTAATCCGATTAATAACACGAGTTATCAACTCAGAATATTTAAAAGGTTTACTAATATAATCATCTGCACCAGCAGCAAATACTTGATTATAAATATTAGGATATTTGTGAGCTGTGATAAATACAACAGGAATCCTATTCCAATGAGGATCGTTACGAATAACTTTACACAAATCTATACCATTAAAATGTGGCATTTCTATATCTAAAATTAATAAATCTGGCACTGTATCTTCTAAAGTTTTCCAGAAATATCGTTCATCATTCAGGGTTACAGCTTTAATTCCCCACTGCGTTAGTATATGTTTAATAATCTCTAAAGTTGCTCGATCGTCATCTACTATCATAACAGTTCCAGGTATCTGATTTTTTCGCCAGATATCTAATACTACATCTATTACTTGAGCTGCTGGTAGTTCCTTTGTTAAATATGCTGATGCCCCTAATTTAGCAATCTTAATTCGATCGCTCAAGTCTCCCTGAGTATTAAGTACAACTACTGGTAAAAATGGCATCTGACTAGAAAATTTTGCTAATATTTTTTCAGCATTGCTAGCAATCTCAAGGTCTAGTAAAACTACATTGGCAGAAAATAATAAATCTTGGCAATGGGAGTGGCAGTCATGATTAATATAAGCATCTATATCTGTAAGTAATGTAGAATTTTTCGCCAGTATACATTGTACTTTTTTAGTGGCAGCTTCCTGAAGTAATTTTTTAGCTAATAAATTATCTTCTAGTATTAACAATAACTTGCATTCTTGGGAAAAATTATCTGTATAACTTAAATAAGTTTCTGTAGAGGATTTAGCATCAATATATTTGAGTTGCTGATTTAAAGTTTGTTTATTATCTATATTACTATTATACCTATCTATCTCGTTGCGTAGAGTGCTAAGTAGTTTAGATATATGAAAATTTTTTGCAGAATTAATAGGTAGTTCTGCTGTCAATAAAGTTTCTATTTCTCTAGCCAAATCTGAGCCATAGGCCAAACCAAATGTGCCGAGAGAACCTGCTAATTTATGAGCTTCTTGTTGTGCTTGATGTTGCAAATTAGTCTCTAATTTTCCATTTTTTCCAGCTATTACTGCTTGTTCTACCACATCAATTCGCTCACTTATACTTCCCTTAACTCTGTCCCAAATTTTATTTATTGACTGTTGCAGATTTTGTTGAGATTTATTAGATATATTAGGTTGAGTTTTATTCTTTTTTTGACTTTTTTTTAGAGGTGAATTATTCTTTTGTTGTTTAAGCCTATAGCCTAAACCATAGACAGTTTCAATTAAATCAGTGGGAGCATCTACTGATTTTAATTTGTGTCTTAAACCTTTAATATGCGCTCTAACAGTATCTTCTGTGGGTGTATCTTCCAAATCCCAAACCCGATCTAAAATTACACTACAACTAAATACTCTTTGGGTATTGTGCATCAACAGATTTAGTATTTCATATTCTTTAGGAGTAAGATTTAACTGTTTGTCATTGTAACTAACTTCACAACTTTGAGGATTTAAACATAAACCACCCCATTTTTTAATGACAGAAGCAGACTCATTTCCCCGTCGTAATAATGCTCTAATTCTAGCTAAAAGTTCTTCCAGATTAAATGGTTTAACTACATAATCATCAGCTCCAGCATCTAAACCCTTGATCTTATCTTGACTGTTGTCGCGAGCTGTTAAAAGTAAAATAGGGATGGTTTTATTCATAAAACGCAACTTCTGGCATAGAGTAATACCATCTAATTTTGGCAGCATTACATCTAATAAAATCAAATCATAATTAAAAGCTTGAGCTTGCTCCCAACCTGCTTGACCATCTGTGGCTACATCAACTACAAAAAGTTGTTCGGTTAAGGCATCAGCTAAAGTTTCGGCGATAATCTTATCATCTTCTACAACTAAAATTTTCATTGATTGCCTGTTTTAATTCATTGTAGTTAGTGTTGTTTTAATCAGCTTTTTGAGTAAGTAAGTTTTATTAAAAAAATAGTGTTTATCAAATAGATTATATACAATATTTGATCATTTTAGAAAGCACCGAATATGGGAACACAAGAGGAGGGAAAAAATTTCCAGTAGGCAAGTAATTATTATTTTGAAACGAGGGAATTAGGGCAGTTTTATGTTTCCTCTTAAAATGTTTCCTACTTCCACCGTAAATCACTACATCTATACCGCTATGGGTCAGGGACTGATACACTTATACAAAAGTTAACTACAATAGCTTTTCAGCTTGTACCAATGTCAAAAACCTTAATGCCTAGTTTTAGTGCTATATAAGACCACCTCAAGCTATAGCTAGCAGATAATCTTTTTACTTTTACACTTAGAAATATGGTACTAATATTTCAATATAATACCCAATTAATTATTTAATTGTTGATGAAACTGTGTAATTTATATTGATAAATTTACCACCCACATTGAAAAATAATGTGGGTGGATAAAATATTTCTACATTACAGAATTAACTTCAGCAATTTCAGGAATTTCTTCCCGGAGTCTACGCTCAATACCCATTTTGAGAGTCATGGTAGAACTAGGACAGGAACTACAAGCTCCCTGTAATCTGAGATTAACTATTGGACCGTCAATGTCTACTAATTCGACGTTACCACCATCTGCTGCAAGATAGGGGCGTAATTCATCTAATACAGTTTCAACATTTTCCTTAGTAAGTGCTAGTGCTTGACTCATTTTTTTCTCCTTGTTTTTTTGAATCTATTACCGATAGTAGAACTATAGTTAATTCTAACTGACTGAACAGGGAAATAAACCAAAATTTCAGATTTTTATACAACTACTGGTTCTAATAGTTTTATATTAGAATAATTAAATTCAGTTGTTGTTTTTTGACCCTTTTCTGTAGAATTAACAACTTGACAAACCATTATGTAGTAGTTGCCAATTTTTTCATAAGAGTCCTCAAATTCTAGTTCCCTAATTACTTCATTGGTTTGAGGGTTACGGAAAATGGCGTTATAGTGAGTAGCAATACAACCTTCTGGTGTCTCCAAGCTTTTATGGGTGTTAATCACAAAGGCCATCCGACCCATTACTCGACTGACTAGACAAATTTCTTTGCCTCTAACTTTGTAATTTGACCCCATGGCATCGCCTTCAACGAGAATTTCAACTGCGCCTGAACCGTCGCTATTACCAAGACTAAAGCTATTTTTACCGTGGGATGCTTCAAATGATGAACGTTTGCGGTGAGTAACTACGTCCCGTAGTTGGGTATAAACGCTTTGTTGTACTTCTTCGTCTGGGATGCCTGTGACTTCTACAGTTAAGTCTGGCTTAATCCAAATTTGGCCATTGTATACTTCTGACCCTTGTTTAAGTTCGATATTAGCACTACAACCAGGAAAATTAGAGTCCCAAGTGTAGCGATTTTCGTAGGCAGCTTTAAATAAATCACGAGCATTTTGCTCAGTCATAGAAACCTCGTTTTCTAGAAATTATCTTCTATTATTTTACCATTAAATAGTAGTTTTTGCATTTAAGACTATAGGGAATGACAAGTATAACAATTGTGTTACAGTAATAATATTTTGGTGCATATTGGGAGTTGCTGAGTCAGGATTCACCTAGTTATAATTTCGAGATTTTATAGTTGATTTTAGCTATTATTTAATCCCTCAAAATTTCTTGATAATTACTAAGTATTATGTGCCAAAATAGTTTAACATTTGTCAGCAGGAATAATTACTGGAAAGCAAAAATATACTTGTATAGCAATCCTATTTCAGTTGTAATATTTTGGTGGTAGTTAAGAGTCAGGTAGGGGAGCCGTCGGATTGGCGACGTACAGAATTTCAAGAGTTTTAAGTTAAAATTAACTGTTATAAAGATTTTCACAACCAATGGGCGGATTGCTATATCTGTTATTCAGCTTTATTTAACTATACAGGAGTTTTTTTATGGTTAGAATATAATAGGGACGTCCCATGGAAAGTCCCTACAAGATTTTGATTGTAACGTGAGGTTATCTATCTGAAAAATCCTGTAAACATCACAATTTTTAACTTATGAAAAAATGGAAAGTCGGAGATATAGCAGATTTTTTTATGAGGAAATAAAAAAAAATTAGAATTGTTAACAATTACGCTGAGAATTTGTAATTGCTACTAAATAAAAAACATGATACAATAATAAAAATATAATTTTTGCATCAGCCCCCCCATTGACAAGCAGAAAAAATACGGTGGTACTATTAATATGAAACAAGACCTTTCCAGTCACGGCTATGAAATTATTAGAGAAATGGAACGTCACCAACAGCAAGGAGAAGTTACATATCAGGGACTAGCTCTCAAGCAAGACCAAGAAGTTGTCATTAAAGAATTTCGTTTTGCAGATGGTGAAGCTAATTGGGCAGGATTTGAAGCTTATGAACGGGAAGTAGAAATTCTCAAACAACTACAACATCCCCGTATTCCCAACTATATTGATGCCCTAGAAACTTCTGAAGGATTTTGTTTAATTACAGAATATCAAGAGGGAAAATCTTTAGCAGAAAGAAGAAGTTTTACTCCAGAACAAATTAAGCAAATTGCTATTTCAATTTTAGAGATTTTAGTTTATTTACAAAAGTCTACGCCACCAATTATTCATGGTAATATTAAACCAGAAAATATATTAGTTGGCGCTTACTCCAACGGTGATAAATTTCCTACCGCATATTTAATTAATTTTGGTTCTGCGCGTATGGGAATAGAAGATAGTTTGAGTGAGGGTTTTAGTGGTACACCTGGGTTTATGCCACCAGAACAAGAATTGAATAGCACAGTCACTATTAATTCTGATTTATATAGTTTGGGTGTAACTCTAATCTGCTTACTGACAGGTACTCCTAGTACAGATGTCAAAAAATTAATTGACCGCAACTATCGCTTTAATGTCAAAAAATTAACGCCACAACTGAGTACGTTATTCACAATGTGGCTAGAAAAAATGGTATCTCCTAACGACAAAGATCGCTTTGAAAATGCAGCAGCAGCTTTAGCTGCACTCAAACCAATTCCTGTTTTTGGTGATGCTGCTAATTTTAAGAATGTGGCGATGGCAATGCAACCTGTAAAAGCATCTGCTATCGTGGGAGTTGCTAGTATTGCTGCTCTTGCTGTCTTGGCGACAAGTTTAACAGTTTTCCGACAGCAACGATATCAAACGAATTTCCAGAGAACGGAAAGACCTCAGCAGGAAAGGACTATCAAAAGATTTTCTGGTAACAGCTCAATAGCTAAATTGCGAGCAACTTCAGAATGTTACGGTTGTAACCTCCGTGGTAAAAATTTGGCAGCTATCAAACTTGAAGATGCTTATTTGCGAGATGCAGATTTACGGAAAGCTAATTTGAGGGGTGTTGAACTTAGGGGGGCAAGATTACAAAATGCGAATCTCAAGGAAGCGCAATTGCAAGGAGCAAATTTAATCAAGGCTAAACTACAGGAAGCAAATTTGTCTCGCGCTCGTTTAGAAGGTGCAAATTTAACCCATTCTAATTTGCAAAATGCCACATTGGAAAGAGCTTCTCTTGGTGGAGCAAGTTTACGTCGAGCAGTTTTAGAAAGTGCTAACCTACGGCAAGCTAATTTATCTGGTGCAAATTTACATGGGTCTAATTTGCGTGCTGCTAATCTCCATGGTGTTAATCTCAATGATGCTAATCTCACTAGAGCTAATTTAAAGGGAGCTAATTTAAGAGGAGCTAATTTAAGTGGTGCAAAGATGCATCGTGCTAGTCTCCGAGGTTTAGACCTCAGAGGTGCGACTTTAAAAGATGCTAGTCTCAGGAGAGTAGATTTAGTCGGAGCAAATTTAGCAGGGGTTAAGCTACTGGATGCTGACCTTGAGGGAGCTAACTTGAAGGGAGCGAACCTGAAGAATGCTAATTTACTAGGTGCAAACCTGGAAAATGTAAATTTGGAGGGTGCTAATTTGCAAGGTGCAATTATGCCTGATGGTAGTTTGATTGAATAGATGGTCATTTCAGCTATCAGTTATCAGTTATCAATACCTCAAATCTGAAGTAGGAGACTTGAAATACTGAATTTTCTTGATTTTATCCTCTTGAAATGGGAGGTTTGAGACCTAATTTTTTGGTCAGTTAGTGGGGGTTTGGTGACCAAACTCCTACTTGGCAATAATTTCCTTGAAGGCAATATTTTGGCAGCAACAACAATGAAACTGAATGAAGACAATATATCGCATAAAGAATTTAATCAAAGTTTTTCTCTGGTAACTGCTAAACCAAACTGCACTGATTTTAATTCCTTACTTGATTATCTCAAAAATTATCGGCACGAACTCAAGTCTATTCTGAGAAATTATGGTGCTGTGGTTATTAGGGGATATGAGGTGAAAACTCCTGACCAGTTTCAACAGGTGGGATTGAATATTTTTCCCAATCTGCAAAATCAATATCCTGGTGGGGCACCTCGTCATAAAGTTGCTGAATATGTTTGGACTGCTTCTGAATTACCAAATTATCTGCCAATTGCTGGTCATACAGAATTATCTTACTCGCCATCAGACAGACCTACTTATATATTATTTTTTTCGCCTCAAGTTGCTAAAAGTGGAGGGGAAACTCCAGTTATTGATATGAAATCAGTTTTATTAGATTTACCCGAACAGTTACAGCAGAAGTTTTCCCATACCAATTTGGTCACGAAATTTTATTGGGTAAGTATACAGAAAAAATTATTTGATGTGCGATTATGGCAGTGGCCTTGGTTTCGTTATGCTAAATCTTGGAAGGCTGTATTTAACACTCAGAATAAGGGTTTAGTCGAAGCAAAATGTCGTGATTCAGGGCGACAGACTGAGTGGCTTATTAATGATAACTTAATTGTTTCTTGTCCGATGCAGGCAATTAGTTCTCATCCTATTACTTCTGAAACTATCTGGACTGGATGGTTCCCTTGGTTTCATATCTGGGGTGTTTGTATTGATGCCTGGTTTGTTGCTAAGTTTCAAAGAAAATTCAGGAGTTGGTTAGTATTTTTTATCTTATTTTTAATCACATTTGTACAAGACAGGTTAAGGAAAAATTAAAAGCTGAGAGCTGACTACTCATCGCTGAATGCTGACAATTTTTTTACCGTGAGTCATCGATAACATAAATATCCGGACGATTATAACCTTGTTCGTTAGGATGGTGCATTGCTACTCCTAAAATATCAATTTTAAACCCCATATTTAATATTTGAAGGTAGGCTTGGTGACGACTTGTGTTGACTCCAGCTATCAGTTTAGACATTCCAATAATATTGCTAAATATTTCACATTCATTCAATAATTGTGCAAAGCGTTCGCTCCCTTTTTTCCCTGAATTAACTGCACCAAATTTAATATAGCAAGTATCACTTCCTGCTTCAGTACCTGCACCATAATGACAAACAGCAAATCCTTCTAAATTACCATTTTTCCCGATAAATAAAGTATCTCCTAATCTTTGATTTTCCACTGCTAAAATTTCTGACTGTAAATCTAGTCCGGCATAAATATTATTAGTTAATTCTTGGCTAGCTTGTAAATATTCTTTTTGTTGTTTTGCGGAAATTTGTGAATACCTAATGCTTTGTAATTGTTGCTGTTTTTGAGAAACATATTTAGTACAAATCTCCCCTCGAGAAAAGAGACTATTCCTGATGTCAATCCCGATGCTTCAGCTAGAGGTACTGAATTGCGCAGTTCCGACCATAGGAGGCTAACTGATATAGCACTACGCAAATAGGGCGCGGACATTTCTAAATCCTGAAACCTTTTGATAGTCAACTGTTCCCTGTTCCCTGTTCCCTATTCCCTAGCGCATAGCGCTATAACTGATAACTGAAATGACCTTAGTATCTTTGAAAAGTGCTGTAAGTATTGCTAAAAAATTAATTATAGTAAAATTTAGCTCTGGAGTAAAAATATATAGAATCGATCAAATTGGTGATATACACAAGTTTTGGATTTTCAGGAATAGGCAATAGAAAAAAATACTGTATTTCATAAATATCAGAACCGCTACATTATGCTAATTAAAAGGTAAGTATTTAGATTTTAGCTATCAGCTAATTACCTTTTTCCCAGGGTCATTTCATTCTAGATTTCGGCAATGAATTTATTGATTTTCAGACAGGGAAAGATTAAATTTCCTAAAGCTTGAAATAACCTGCTTCCTCAATACATAAAATGGCACAGCTTAGTATGAAACAGCACTGCCTTTTTCCTAATAATTATTCTCAAGAGATTGACAGAAAATGATCTGACTACAAATCCCTGAAAATTATTTCTAATTCAATTCTGTTTTCTGACCGCTAGGCTAATGGCTGAATACTTACATTAGACATCTCCGAAAAAGATATAGACTTTTTGTCAGAGTAGGGAACAGGAAACAGGGAACAGGGAACAGGTAATATTTTTTTAGGAAAAAGGTACTAAAAAGAATTTCGTGAGGAATTTTTACAACTATATATCATCCTAAATAAAGGGCGATTTTATTTTCTGGAGATGTCTATGTAGGGAACAGGGAACACTTAACAGGTAATATTTTTTTAGGAAAAAGGTACTAAAAAGAATTTTGTGAGGAATTTTTACAACTATATATAATCCTAAATAAAGGGCAATTTTATTTTCTGGAGATGTCTATGTAGGGAACAGGGAACAGGGAAAAAGTAATATATTTTTAGGTAAAAAAGTACTAAAAAGAATTTTGTGAGGAATTTTTACAACTATATATAATCCTAAATAAAGGGCAATTTTATTTTCTGGAGATGTCTATTAAAAGATGCCAAATTTATGTCCAACTGTAGTTTATTGAATACCACTTGCTACCTATATCTATAGTTATTTGCTTTGGTTGATTCTTGATTTATTTTTTTCCCTTTTCTGTGTGATTCATTCCTGAATTTGACTAATTTACTATGACTATATCTCATTAGTATTAGATATCAAGCAACTAGATTTACTCTTCAAAGTAGAATTACTTTTTACTTTTAACTTTTGACTTAAGAGAAACCCTTGACATATAATGACGACGACTAAGAATGTAATTTCATCCCCGTACATGGAGATTTAAGCCTTGGGTATAGAACTGCGCAGTTATGTATTTATAGACAACTTGCAACCTCAGCACGCGGCCTACATTGGTACAGTCGCTCTTGGCTTTTTACCATTACCAGGTGATACTTCCCTATGGGTAGAAATTTCTCCAGGTATTGAAATTAATCGCATTACAGATGTGGCCCTCAAATCTAATTCAGTTCGGCCTGGGGTACAGTTTGTGGAACGACTTTATGGTTTGCTGGAAATTCATTCGAGTCGTCAGGGAGATACAAAAGCTGCTGGTCAAGCAATTTTGCAAGCTTTGGAAGTGCAGGAACGCGATCGCCTAAAACCTCGTATTGTCTCTAGTCAGGTGATCCGTAATATTGATTCCCACCAAGCACAGTTGATTAATCGTAATCGTCGTGGCCAGATGATTTTGGGTGGCCAAACTCTGTATGTGCTGGAAGTCCAACCTGCTGCCTATGCTGCTTTAGCGGCCAATGAAGCAGAAAAAGCTGCTTTAATTAATATCTTACAAATTCAAGCGGTGGGTAGTTTTGGAAGGCTTTATTTGGGAGGAGAAGAACGGGATATTTTGGCAGGTTCTCGAGCAGCTTTAGAGGCAATGAAAAATGTTTCGGGTCGAGAACATTTTGACCAACGCCAAGAATAAATTAGCTTTAAGAAGGTTTTAGATTAATAGTTCAATTGATCTGAAGGGGTAACACTGACCAAATGAGGATATGTCATATTTGACTATATTTTTATGAACTATAGATACTAAAATTTGTAGAGTACTAATTTTGTGGAAATTTAACAATGTCGGAAAAACTTAAGTTAATGGTTGTTGATGATGAACCTAATAATTTAGATTTACTCTATCGGACTTTTAGGCGTCAATTTAAAGTGTTTAGGGCAGAAAATGCTAGTTTAGCTATGGAAATTCTCGAAGTTGAAGGGGAAATGGCTATAATTATTTCTGACCAAAGTATGCCAGATATGACGGGTATTCAATTTCTCAGAAAAACAAAAGATAGCTTTCCTGATACTGTTCGGATTTTGTTAAGTGGTTATGCAGAAGAACAAATAAATTCTCAAGTTGATGAGATACAACAGGCTGATATTTTTAAATGTGTAACTAAACCTTGTTCTCCTCAAGAACTCAAGGATGTGGTTCAAGAATGTCTGGAAGTATATAAAGCTAAGAAAGGTTTATAAGTAAGAATAAAATAACTGAAAATTTTAAATACATCTAAAGGAATATAATTACTAAAAATTATTGATTTTCGTGGGTTAATTTTTAGTCTATTATAGTTGTTATGATATTAATGGAATATAGTATCTTTTTGATTTTCTGTCTGATCTTTTCCCTCCTCCTTATTAGCTAAAATTCAAAACTTATATATCTCACTAATTCTGAGTATTCAGTTATTAGGGGTCAGCATTTCCGTTTGTCATGCTGCACAAACAGCTTTTTTTTGTGAATAAATAAGATACATTCCCTATAGGGTAGTTCTGCATGGTAATGGTGAGGATATATATTTTTTAATTTCTCCCCATCTCCCCATCTCCCTATCTCCCTATCTCCCTATCTCCCCACATTCCCGGTGTTTCCTTTACCATTACTATGCACCACCACCCCCTATAGATAGTTAATATCAATTATCAAAAACTTTGCTATAATTAATAACTTTATCAGTTGGGAAAATCAAGGTAATAAGCGTAGCAAGACTTTTTTTCAAAAAAGATATAGCGTTTTTCAGGCTCCGGATTTCTATTCTATTCCCTATTCCTAGTTAAGTGTTTGCTAAAAATTACGAATGCGTGTACCTTACCAGTATGGGAATTTCTATACTTACGAATAATAAGGGGAATTAAAATACTTTACCGAAAAATTAAGGTTTAAAGCCTCTCCTAATAGGAGAAAAAGCGGTCGTTTAGCTAGCGCACAACTACGTTAACGGCTATCGCCGACATTAAAAGCGGAGCTTCCCGTAGGTTGGGATGGCGAGGTTTCCCGAAGAATGCAGAGCCGCTCCGAAGTGCGCTATATCCAATCGACCAAGAGAAGAAAAAAATTTCCTTTGAACCAATCCTCTTCTTAAAAAGAACAGCTAATAATTAATAATTAATTATTAATTATTGAAGCGACTATATCTCTTTGACTAAAAAGGGAGATTAAATCTATGGACTTACAAATAAAAAAATCTACAATTACCCTGAATTTAGGGAGTAGAGAAATTAGGCAGCAAAACAAATAGGTATAGTTAAAAAATTGGATAATTTATTTTTTGCTATTTCCTCATAAATGATATTTAAGCTATTTATTCTGCCTCTGTCCTCCTGTACTTAGTTAATCCGATGGCTCCCCTACCTGACTCCTAAGCAATAATCTAACTATTTGTAGGGGGTTGGTGATTAGGTAATGCTCTTCAATATTTATGAACCGTACAATTATATTTTTTTCATAGATATTTGAGACAAAAGCATTACGCATTGACCAACGCCATTTGTAGCAAATATTTATTAAACTGGTTATAATACCAAGCGTGAAAAAAGAATTTTACAAAACTCTAGTTATAGGAAACAGGGAACAGTTAACTGGGAATAGGGAATAGGGAATAGGCAACAGGTAACAGAGATTCGTAGCAAACATTTATCAAACTGCTATAAAACTATTTTGTTTAAAAATATCTTGGAAAACTTTTGAAATTTGGCATAGCTGCTTTTCAATAGGAGAAATAATTGTCTTGATATGTTGATGATAATTTTTAACAATTATTGACTCCAAAAAATGTTAGAATCTCAGAACTTTAACTAATATTCAAAACTAGCAAAATATTCAGATAGAAAATCTAATTAGGTTTTGCTGAATAACTCTTATAGGTAAGGGTAGGAATCAGTCCTCAGTCCTCAGTCCTCAGCAGAAATAGAAATTACAGAGGATGTAGTTGGAAGAATTCCCCCTTAATTTTTCTGCCCTTGTCTATAAAAAATCCTCACATTCTCAGCGATGGTAAACAAAAAGCTTGTACTTTTTTCCCATAAAAAAGGCTAAAGTCTTTATATGTAAATGCTTTTGGATTTAATCAGCAAGCCCTAATTAAAATTTGTTAAGATATACAATACTTGAGAGCCAATATTAATAGTTTGGCCATAAAAAAACTTAACTTACTGTTAACCTACCTAGGAGATAAATTATAAATGCTGAGATTAGAACATATAAGTAAAATATATCCTACAGGTGTTGTTCTCAAAGATGTTAACTGGGAAGTTAAACCAGGCGATCGTATTGGCTTAGTTGGTGTTAATGGAGCAGGAAAATCAACTCAATTAAAAATTATTACTGGAGAAATGGAACCTACTTCTGGAGAAGTTATTCGCCCTGCAAGTTTACATATTGCTTATCTGACTCAAGAGTTTGAAGTAAATCCTAATTGTACAGTTAGAGAGGAATTTTGGACAGTATTTACAGAGGCTAATAAAACTCACGAATCCCTTCTACAAGTACAGCGAGAAATGGAAACTGCTACTCCAGAAAAATTAGATGAACTTATTCATAAATTAGACCGTTTACAACGACAATTTGAGGCTTTAAATGGTTATGGATTAGATGCAGAAATTGAAAAAATATTGCCAGAAATGGGGTTTGAGTCTGAGGATGGCGATCGCTTAGTTAGTGCTTTTAGTGGTGGTTGGAAAATGCGGATGAGTTTAGGAAAAATTCTTTTGCAAAATCCAGATGTATTACTTTTAGACGAACCGACTAACCATCTAGATTTAGAAACTATTGAGTGGTTAGAAAATTATTTAAAAAATTTAGTAACTCCTATGGTTGTAGTTTCCCATGACCGGGAATTTCTTGACCGTCTTTGCACTCAAATTGTGGAAACGGAAAGAGGTGTTTCTACTACTTATTTGGGTAACTATTCAGCTTATTTAGAACAAAAATTAGAAAATCAAGCTGCACAACTTAGTACCTATGAACGACAACAAAAAGAAATAGAAAAGCAACAGGCTTTTGTGGAAAGGTTTCGTGCTAGTGCTACTCGTAGTACCCAAGCAAAAAGCAGGGAAAAACAATTAGAAAAAATAGAAGTTATAGAAGCTCCTACAGTAGGATTAAAAACTTTAACTTTCCATTTTCCGCCAGCGCCTCGTAGTGGTCGAGATGTAGCAATAATTAAAGATTTAGTTCATACTTATGATGAGAAAATTCTCTTTTTAGGTGCAAATTTAGAGATAGAAAGGGGAGATAGGATTGCTTTTTTAGGACCGAATGGTTGTGGGAAATCTACTTTACTGCGGATGATTATGGGATTGGAAAAACCCACAGAAGGTAAGGTCGAATTAGGTAAATACAATGTTATACCTAGTTATTTTGAGCAAAACCAAGCGGAAGCTTTAGACTTAACAAAAACTGTCATGGAAACTATCCATGATGAGGTACCTGATTGGAAAAATGAGGAAGTAAGAACTTTGCTTGGTAATTTTTTGTTTAGTGGCGATACGGTATTTAAAAAAGTAACTGCTTTGAGTGGTGGAGAAAAAGCACGTTTGGCTTTAGCAAAAATGCTCCTTAAACCAGGAAATTTTATGTTATTAGATGAACCGACAAATCATCTAGATATTCCAGCAAAGGAAATGTTAGAATCAGCACTACAAAATTATGATGGAACTGTAATTATTGTTTCTCACGACCGCTATTTTATCTCTCAAGTTGCTAATAAAATTGTGGAAATTCGAGATGGTGAATTTTATCCTTACTTAGGAGACTATCATTATTATCTAGATAAACTTGAAGAAGAGAGAGAAGGAGAAAGGTTAGCCAAAATAGCTGCTGAAAAAGCGGCTAAAAAAGCTGAAAAAGCAGCCAAGAAAAAACAGAAGGAAAAAGAGAAAGCTGCTGCTAAACGTAAATAATTTTTTAGTCTGTTATACCAAGCGTGATAAATGTTTACTACAAATAGCTAGGGGATTTTTGTTTGAGTCAACCCACCCCTAACCCCTCCTGGGAGGGGAACTCAGTCGGAACGAGTCAGAATGAATAGCTTTGATACTATTTATTAGTTCATAACTTATCTTATTAGTCAAAAGAACATATCCTGTAAAGTATGCGCGATCGCCCTTACTATTCGTAACATTCTTTTTTCAAAATGGTATTACTATAATATAGCAATTAGAGAGTGTTTGTAATCTAAGTATTAAGATACTGTTGAATGACTAAATATTAAAAGGGGAATAACTCAAGGAATAAAAATGTGAGGGATAGATAAGGTATTCTTTAACGAACTCAGAACTCAGAAGTTGTTTTTGTAAGAGGAATTTTGACCAACCCTCCAAAAACATTTCGCCTTAAAAGATGGGGTTTTAGACCCAATTATTTTGACAATAATAAAGTTATAGTTACAACCTAGTACCGCTACGCGGAAGTCAGAATTCAGAATTCAGAATTCAGAAGTTTTGATTAGTAAGGCTTTGAGTATTTTGTCACTGGTCACTTATTTCCGTCATCCTGCACTAGTATATTTGTGTCTTTTTCCCTACTCCCTATTCCCTTTTTTAGGTTTCCCAAGACATTCAATCTCTTAGCATTATATATACCAGTTTTTTTATTTTTATCTTCTAGCTGTCTTAGGAATTAGACCATTTCACGGAAGTCAAAAGTCATGTATTCAAAAGTTAAAAGTAAGATTTTATAGACTGCAAACTTTGATGCTATAGTGCAAACTTTGATGCTATAGTAATTTCGGAAAATTATTCCACATCTGACAGTTTGAAACTATTTGTGACATCCTTAAAAGTGAATTGGTATCATACCAATTTTAAAAAAGAATGTTACAAAACTCTAGTTATAGGCTACAGGAAACAGCTCATCTGGCAACAGAGATTCATAGCAAACATTTATCAAACTGGTATTAGTTATTATAATTCAAATTCCTATATTATCATTGCTATACTCTAAGGGTGGTAAATTATAGTTATTTTAGACCTTTGAAGCAATTTGGTTTAAAACTTTACAGTCTATATAGTATCTACAATTGCCTGGGATTTAACTCCTATCCAATTGAACTATTACAGCATTTTTAGAGTTAATGAGGTACAAAATTTTGGAGCAGTAGGGAACAGGGAACAGGGAAAAGAGAAGAGGAAATAAAGGTTAATTTTAAAGTGTACCTCATCATCCGCGCAAAGTGCTGTAACCTAACACCTAAAACCTACTACCTAAAACCTTCTTCAATATTCAGTTTAATATTTTGGTAGGATTCTAATTATGACTATCGTTGCTCTTTTTCAAAGTACATTTTTACTCAGCAGTCTAATGGTATTTTGGGGTTATTCACAGCCAATGCTTAAAGCATTTAATTATCCAATTAATCCCCCAAATAATGTATTAGTTGCTCAAAATTCCACACCAGTTGCAGTAGAATTTCAGGAAATTTTGCCGAAAATAAAAGAACAAACTCAAATACCAATTTTGCTACCTAGTAAATTATTAATTACAGGTACAGATAGAAAGATTTATGTTGAGGGTAAAGGTACAAGTAATGGTTATGAAATTACTTTAGCTTTTGAACCTAATTGTACTGGTAATGCTTGTTCAATTGGTTATATCAGTGCTGAAAAAGGTGGTAAATCTTTAGAAGATGAATTTAGTAGAGAATTGAGTTTAGTACAAAACATTAAAGGATATTTTAGACCCTTAACTTGTGCTGCATCTTGTGCGCTTCCAATTATTGGTTGGGAATATAAAGGAGTGTTTTATCGCATTTCTTTAAAAGGTGTTGGTCAAAGTCCTGAAATTGAAGGAGACACTTTAGCAAAAATGGCTAATTCTGCCATTGAAGCGGGGGCAAGATAAGATTAATTAGGGTTTGCTGAAAAAAGCAGAGTGTGGGGAGGGTGGGGAGACTAATAACTGAGAACTGAAATGACTCTACCTAAATCTTCTCTATTACTCTGACAAATAAGTGAAAAAAATTACTAATGAAACAACTTAGTCTATTTCCGGAATGGGAAGATGAAACTGCCAAAATACCTATCAATACCTGTGATGAAAGACAGCGCATAGAAGCTAAATTTTCACATCTCATTCAAGAGGAACTAAAGTTAGGTAAACTGGTCTCTTATATTGGCAATAAATCTCTACCAATTCTAGGTTTATATAGATATAAAGAAGCCTTTGCATTTTCATTTGTTGAGGAATTTATTAAGCGATTCCAACTAAAAGACAAAAACTTAATTTTTGAGCCTTTTTGTGGTATGGGAACAACACCATTTACTGCAATGCACGCTAATATTAAAGCTGTAGCAATTGATAAATTACCAATAGCAGCTTTTATCGCTAATACTATGCCTTTATTCTGGCTAGTAGAACCTTCTTCCCTGCACCATAATTTTGAATTATTAAAAAATAAATTAAGACAATTTGACCCTGCTGATATTGCCTCTGATGTGGCAATTATGAAAAAGGCATTCTCAGCAGAAACTTTGACAGAACTTTGCCAATGGAAAAGTGCAATATAAACTTTATCTAGTCCTATAAAAGATATTTTTTTACTATTGTTTTTATCAATTTTGGAACCTTGTAGTTATACAGCTAAAGACGGGCAATTTTTAAGAATCAAAAAGGATAAAAAAATTTATTCTCCCATTGAAATACTGCAACAAAAAATATATCAAGCACAACAAGATATCTTATCTATGCGAACTTTATGGGGGAATAAAAAACGCCAACCTCCTGAAATTCAATTAGCAGATGCTCGTGACTTAAAGAATGTTCAATTTTCCCAAAAACCTACTGCTATAATTACTTCACCTCCATACCCTAACCGTTATGATTATACTCGTATCTATTCTTTAGAACTTTGTTTTAACTTTGTCAAAAATTTTGAAGAGTTAAAAGAGTTACGGTTTAGTGTTTTGCGCTCCCATATAGAATCAAAAGTTCAGAATAATGATACTCCAAATCATCCAGTTATTGCTGAGGTAGTAGATATTTTGCGACAACAAGGTAAAGTCTTAAATAACCCTCGAATTCCTGATATGTTAGTCGGGTATTTTGTTGATATGGGTCAGGTTATTCAGGAGTGGTCTAGGGTATTAGCTCCTGGTGCTAAAGTTGCTATGGTAGTTGATAATGTTAGGTTTGCAGGTGAGTTAGTACCTGTGGATTTAATATTATCTGAAATGGCAGAAAAAGTAGAGTTTAAAGTTGAGAGAATTATTGTTGCTCGCTACAAGGGTAATAGTTCACAGCAAATGGGTAAATATGACAGAATTCCAGTGCGTGAAAGTGTTGTTGTTTGGCAAAAAATTTGAAGGTTTAAGTTGTGGTAAATGAGGATAAACGCCAAGCTTGGATGTTAGACCAGCTTGCTAAAAGTGAACTTTTTCATCAAAAGCTACATGAATGGGGAATGTTAGAAATTGCGGATAAAATAGAGGAGGTAAAAGGAGAAACATTGGAATGGAATTTACAGAATTTAGGTATTTCTCAAACAGCATGGAATAAAGTAATTCATTGAGGAATTAAACCTGTAATTGTTTTTGCTCATCCCCAAGTTTTAATTAATATTCTATGTTCTGTTAGCTATTATAGAATGTTAGCAATGGTCTCTCAAAAGTCTATGAGTCAATTTGGATTATCAATTATTCGTTATGAGCAAGGTAGTAGTTTAACTGATGAATTAATTGCTATAGAAATTTATCAACATTTGAACAAAATTATTAGTTATCTTGTTGAAGCTGATGGGCAAATTGACTCCCGTGAATTTAATATTTGGCGAGGTATGGCCGCAGGCGCTCAAGCTCAAGGTTCGTGGCAGAATATCAAGGGAAATAAAATTGAAATTATCATTCGAGGACTATTAGAAAGAAGGTTAAATGAACGAAGATTGGTAACTAATGAAAATCTTGATGCTTCTACAATAAATTTGCTTGATGGTAGGGTTATTATATTTGCAGATGAACCAGATATAGGAATTTATAAAGATGAAAAAATTATAGCTGCTGTTGAAATAAAAGGAGGTATTGATCGAGCTGGTATTTTAGAGAGAATAGGTGCTGCAATTAAAAGTTTAAGTCGAGCGAAAACAATTAATTCTGAATCAATAACAGTTTTGATTTTACAAGGTGTGTCTATTACTCAACAAGCAATAGATGACCTGAATAACCATCAACTTATTGTCAATCATTGGTTCACTGTTGAAGAAGTCTTGGAAAATAACCAAAAGCAAAAACAATTATTTGCAATACTAGATATTTAATCTTAAATTCATCTTATTTAGCTCAGACAAATTTTAATTTTATATATTAAGTTCTCTGTTCCTTGTTCCCTTC
Organism: Dapis brunnea BLCC-M229; assembly: GCF_050015995.1. Classification (NCBI taxonomy): domain Bacteria; kingdom Bacillati; phylum Cyanobacteriota; class Cyanophyceae; order Oscillatoriales; family Microcoleaceae; genus Dapis; species Dapis brunnea. The sequence goes on from NZ_JBNHEP010000253.1 coordinate 44,066, forward strand.
TTAAAAATTAGTTGTATAGTAAGCATTCAGTTACTAGCATAAGGATAAGTGAAGGAGCGAAGAATTAAAATTTACGAGTCGTCCTTGGAATAGAGGCAATACAAAAGATTGAAAAATACTCCCCTACTCCCCTACTCCCTTTCTTTTAAGATTAGAATCAGATTTTTCCCATCATTAAATCTTTCTATCCATTACTCCTCAGTGGAAAATCACAAACATTTTCATTTTATGAAGCTCATGAAAAAAATCGGCGGGTCAAAGGATTTTCGGTTGCATCCTCACAAAAATTCTGATATCATAAAAACTATATGGTGTAGCTCGCCTATATACATGAGTTTTTATTCAACTAAAAAAGTATAGTTTCTCAGCGATAGAACTCCGTTCCGCTTCGCGATCGAGAATGCTGTAGAAAGGAAAATCAATCTAAAAATACCAAATGCGTTCCATATACAAAATTAATGCTCTTGAGGCCACACTACTCAAAATGAAACGCAAAGCAAAACGCTAAAATCTTTCTTAACTAAATCTTAACCATTTACTGCTGATGGTTGATCGTCAATAGGAATTCTAGGAAAGGTAGGCAAATCTATTGCTCCTAATGATAAGTCCTGTTTTTCTGGAACTTCTGACACCACATCTTCTTCAAAAGGTTCAGACTCAAATATAGGAGTGTTCCAAGTTGGTAAATGTAACTTACTACTTACTGGTGTTGTTTGTTCCATATCTTGCTGCACTTCCTCTGCAACTTCAGAAAAATCTTCTGCATCTATTTCTGGATTTATTTCTGTTTCTAGTTCAGGTTGATACTCACAAACATTCCACTTTCCTGTAGATATATTCCATGATATGCGTTCGTGTTTAATCCCTCTGTTTGATTCTTCTTCAAAAGTCTCTACTTTTTTAGGTTCTGCTATAACCTTATTTTCTTCCAATCTTTCTACTTCCTGATATTTACTTTGCTCTTCAGTTAAATCATTTTCTATAACCACATACTCTCCTACTTCTGTCTCTTGTAAAATATCTTTTTGGGATGCTTCCTCTGCTGATTCATAATCTGAAACTTCACCTATTCTACTAAATGAGGGTAGGCTAGGATTTAATGTACTTTCGCTAACCTCAGCAAAAAAGTCATTCTCAGGAGTATTTTCTTCTGATGATGATACTTGTTGGGGTGTTGTCAAACCTTGAGGTAAATCTAACTTTTTTCCCAAATTAATCTTAGCAATACCTATTTCTTTCTTGTCAAGAATAGATTCTTCTTCTTGTTGATTTTTTATTTGTGCAGACCAAGGTTTAACTGGTTCTGAATTTATCAGAGGTAATATTTTCGTGTTAGTCTGAATGAAAGGATTTTCTTCCTTAGAAGGTTTAGATTTAGAACTTATCTGAGATGTTTCTTCTTTTAAAGGTTCTGATTTAGAACTTACTTGAGATGCCATAACTTGAGATAGTTCTGTAGGTTTTTCTATTGGTTGATTTACCGTATCCATTCTCCCTGGCATTTCCAAGCATCTTTCTAAAGCTGCTTTAAATTGCAGAGTTTGCTGCTGCTGGCGGTATAGTCTTGAGCGTAACTCTCGGCAACTATTTTCTAATTCTTTAAGATGATAACTTTGTTGGTTATAAGATTGTTTGGTTAACGCACATTCTCTTTCCATTTGTGCCTGTTGTTGTTGACTATTTTCCCACTTATCTGTTAGAGACTCCACTAAAACTTCCTGGCGCTGAATAATTTGATTACACAATTCTAGTTTGTAGAATAGACGAGTTACCTGCTGTTGAGTTGCTGCTAGTTCTCTAGTTCTTTCTTCTAGTAACTTTTCTTGATTTTCTAGAGTTTTCTGACATTCTTCCAAAGATGTTTCTAATTCTGTAACTCGATTTATCAGTTCACGGTTACATTCATGCAAAGCTTCCATAAGATTTGCAGATTCTAGCTCTTCGGTAGAGTTTTTTGTCAAAACTACTTTAACTTCTGGAACTTCCTGGGACTTTCTTTCAGTTCTATCTCGATGATCTAACGTTAAATCTTTTACTTCTGGTGAGGTTGTTTCTAATACTGGAATTGAATCTACACTAATAGAATCAGGAAAATTAACGGTCTCCCACTCATCATTCTCTGGAGATGTTTGTTTTTCTGGAGCTAGATGTTGTTCGATTTTGTCCACTTCATGAGTATAGTCCAGTTTTTGGTGATTTACTGGATCATTTGTTTCTGATAAGTGCTGGTTTCCAGGAAGTTCAGCTTCTGGCATTGCTTTCACCTAGATTCTACAAATTGCCTTATTGTTTCTATCTTTAATCTTAATGTTATCATCCCTGACCGTCAACTATTTCGTCTAGGTAATACCAAATTTATCAATGTTTGCTACAAATAGTTAGGCTATTTCTGAGAATTCAGGAGTCAGAATTAATAGGTTGAATACCATTTTTTATGTCGTAATTTATCTTTTCGTCAAATATAAATTTCTGATCGAGTCTTTTAATACTGCTGATTATTCGTAACATTCTTTTGTAAAAATTGTATAATATGCTTAGTTATACCAAATTGATAAATGTTTGCTACAAATAGCTAGGGGATTTTTGTTTGAGCCAACCCACCCTTAACCCTTCCCAGGAGGCGAACTCAGTCGGACCGAGTCAGAATGAATAGCTTCAATACCATTTCTTCGTTCATAACTTATTTTATTAGTCAAAGGGACATCTCCTGTAAAGTATTTTTATCGCCCTTATTATTCGTAACATTATTTTTTCACCCTTGGTATTATACCAATTCCCATGCATTAATCCTATACTTAAGTAACATTTCAGTTATTAAGTAATTAAAAAGGGCAGAATAAATTTTTTGCTAATTTCAGCCAAGTTAATGTTAATTATTCTTATGTTTACTTCTCGCTCTCGGACATTGCATGCAACGTCCCTACTACTCCCCCTCCTGGGAGGGGTTAGGGGTGGGTCCCCGGCTCAATAAAATTTTGAGAAATGGTATTATACATTTGGCACAAAAATCAGGTTTTATTCTAGGGTCTGCTGAATAAATCACCGAACCCATACATATCAGAGGTTTAATTGCTCAATCAGATTGAATAGAGTCCATTGACATCCTCCCGACGCTGCTCTACGAGACAGGGTGGGATTCCCTAACATCACTACTAGGGGCTTTCTGCTTCAATGCACCCGCCTTCCGAGATTTACTCTCTTCTGGTCTTACGGTCGCTCCACAGACTGACACTGCGAGTCCCGCAGCCAAAATATTTACCGAAGCGTTTATGTCCCGGTCATGGTGAGCTGCACACTCTGGGCAATCCCACTCTCTTATATTTAAAGGTAATTTTTCTACTATATGCCCACAATTAGAACAACGCTTTGAACTGGGAAAATATCTATCAATCTTGATTAATTCCCGTCCATACCAATCAGCTTTGTATTCTAATTGCCTTACTAATTCAGACCAGTTGGCATCACTTATTGCTTTGGCTAATTTATGGTTTTTGACCATGTTTTTTACTGCCAAGTCTTCAACTACAACAGTTTGATTTTCTCTGATTAGTTGAGTGGTTAGCTTATGGGTGTAATCAAGCCTTGAATCTTTAATTTTTGCGTGTATCCTAGCGACTTTCAGCCTAGCCTTTTGATAATTATTAGACCCCTTGGTTTTTCTAGATAGAGACTTTTGAGTCAATCTCAGTTTTTTGTGTAATTTGTTGAGATTCTTTGGGTTAGCAATTTTTTCTCCATTACTGGTAGTAACTAAACTGGTAATTCCTAAGTCAATACCTATTTGTTTGGTTACTGGTTTGAGCAATAAATTTCTAGTGTCGTTGACTCTCAAAGATATAGACCATCTACCAGAGGGGTCAAGTTTCACTGTGATTGTAGTTGGTACACAACCAAGTGGTAGTTGCCTACTCCATCTAATTGATAATGGTTCAAGACATTTGGCTAAATATACTTGACCATCTTTCCATTTGAATGCCGACTTCGTAAATTCAGCACTACCACCATTCCGTTTTTTCTTAAAGTTAGGATATTTGGCACGTCCACTAAAAAAATTGGTGAAGGCAGTCTGTAGATGTCTTAAACCTTGCTGCAATGGTACACTGCTTACTCTGTCAAGAAAATCTAAATCTTCCTGCTTTTTCCAGTTGGTAAGCATAGCCGAAGTTTGTTTGTAGCTCACTCGTTGCTTTTGCTCATACCAAGCTTGAGTTCTAGCAGCTAAAGCTTTGTTGTAGACTAGACGCACGCAACCCAAAGTCCTGTGCAACAGATTTTCCTGTTCAGGAGTTGGGTAGAATCTAAATTTGTACGCTTTTTCGACCATCTACTGTTTACTTCTCAATATTTACATTTTAGCATATTATATGTGAAACCACAACATTGATTGGTTTTCCCATCTCTCAGCTCCCCTAATAGCTGCCGCTAGGCTCCGCCTTTCATGTCGGCGACAGCCGAAACGGGAGAGCGCGGGTCAAGGGCCAACGTTGAGATCAAATGACTAAATCAAGATCAAAAACTAGGAATTTTTCCTTCACATGACTGGGAAAAATGCAGAAAAATTAGCAGTCAAATTATTGCCCATTACCTATTCCCAATTCCCTTTCGCGATCCAAAGACTTTTTCAACAAGACCTATTCTAAATTTGCAGCAGCTTGAGATTTATGGCCATATTTTTATTTCTCACTGATTGTGAAATACAATGGAAATCTAGAGAAATAATTAATATATTGATTTAGCCTAACTTCCAGAGGACTTTTTCCATGGCTTTAAATTTTAGATTTGCTGTTGCGAGTGACTTACATATTGCAGTCCCTCATACTATTGCTGAACAAGCACATCGTTTTCATTCAGTAGAAGTTAGTATTCCTGCTTTGGAAGTAGTACTCGAACATTTAAGTAAGTTAGATATTGATTTTTTACTACTACCTGGAGACCTAACTCAAGATGGTGAACCAGAAAATCATACCTGGTTAAGCAAAAGATTAGCTGCACTTCCTTACCCTGTTTATGTAGTTCCTGGTAATCACGATGTACCTGTCAAATTTGCCAATGATTATTCTATTGGTTTAGCAGATTTTCCTAGTTATTATCATCATTGTGGATATGATTATCAGCAACGATTATATTATACTGAACAAGTATTGCCTGGAGTGCGAATAATTGGGCTTAATTCTAATCAATTTGATACTTCAGGGAAACAAGAATATACTGGTGGTTTAGAGACAGAACAATTAGACTGGTTGCAACAGGTTTTAACCACTGCTGAAGAGGAATTAGTGATGGTAATTATACATCACAATGTGATTGAACATTTGCCAGATCAATATAATAATCCTCTTGGTCGTCGTTATATGTTAGAAAATAGGTCTGTATTGTTAGATATTCTCCAATATTATGGTGTAAAACTTATATTTACTGGTCATCTTCATGTTCAGGATATTGCTGAATATGAAGGAATTTATGAAATTACAACTGGTTCTTTAGTTAGTTATCCTCATCCTTATCGGATAATTGATTTTACTACTGATGCCAATGGTCAACAGTCTTTAAAAATTGAGAGTCATCGCGTTAATTCTTTGCCCAACTTACCTAATCTGAGTAATATTTCTAGGGACTGGATCGGCGATCGTTCTTTTCATTTTATGTCTAAACTTTTGACTAATCCTCCTTTAAATTTATCCCCAGAAGTTGCCAAAAAACTTGCTCCTAGTCTGCGTTATTTTTGGGCTGATATTGCTGCTGGCGACGCTGTGTTAGACTTTCCTCATTTTCCGCCTCATGCTCGACGCTATTTTCAAAGTTTTAGTGCAACAAATAATATTGACAATAATGCAACTTTACTGTTGCCATAAAATTGGTCTATTTGTCTGAATAAATAATGAGACATCTTGCCAAAATAAAAATCAACCTTTTTTGATTTTGATTATATCAGTTAAAGCAAAGGACGCGGATATTACTAAAGACTGTTTGCGGAGCATTTCCTTAGGAAAAAATCACTCAGATATTACTTCTGACTTCTGAGTTGCCCCTAGCTCTATACCTTTTTATTCTGTTTCTCTTTTGTATTCTATGTTTCTCATTTTGGCAGGAAGTCTATTAATTTTAGACTCTCTTTTCAAAAGGTAAAAAGTAGTCAAGTCAAAAGTTAATAGTTTTAGCTTTTGAGCTTTGACTCATTATCAGTTGTTTCTGCTTCAAGAAGGTTGACGACAAATACCAAATACAGAGGTATAACCATGTAAAAATGTATTATTACCCACAGGGCCAATTTCACCATTACAGAAAAAGCCACTTATCGGGATATTCAAATAACGACTAAATAATCTAGAATCAAAGTTAGGTTTACCATATAGTCCCTCCCCGCGTCCCAAACAAGAGAACATTAAAGCAGTAGCATTCTTTGTAGAAGTAGTCTCAGAAGCCACTTCTCTTTGATAACGTTGTAGTAACATTTCTAAATCTTCTGCTGAAGTATAGGCATCCCGTAAATGAAATTGAATTCGTTGGCCAGTCCTAACTCGATCACCTATGGCGATCGCTCCTGCTTTAGGGTCTACCCCAATCAAATTACGGATTAAAAAGTCTCCCTGTTCTAAATTTTGCTTAAATTCGTCTCCGACTATACCGACAAATAGAGAGTTTTCTGCTAGTTTTCTGTCTTTTTCGCTGAGATTTTGTAATAAATTTTGTAATGCTTCTAATGGAGATTGTTTAACACCATCACTAACTATTTGGCCAGAACTAACTAATTCTTCCAGTTCTAGAACAATATTACGTTCTCCTTCAGTAACACGATAAGGTTTGCCAATAGGCCGACAGCCTTGAGCTACTATTGTGTCTAAGATAATCTTGCCAGATAGAGAGATTCCTACAGCTCCTTCTTGGTAGAGGCGATCTTGAAAAAAGAGTCCAGCATTGTTGCCAGTTAGGCCACTACTAGCTAATCCTCCCACCTTGGGTGAATTAGGATAAGCATAATCTAATCCTTGAAGCAAGTCATTGATTTTAGCGGAAAATGGATCCGCGAGTATAATAAATTGGGGTTTGTTTACAGTGGGTACTCCGATTAGATCGCACCACTGGTCGGGAGAACTGTCTAAGTCAGGTAGTTCTTCTGCCGATATGTGAAAAGCTTTTACTGTTACTTCTGGTAAATTTGCCAAACTGAGGCTAATGGCAGTTTGTTGTTCAACTTCCTGTGGTTTTCCCTCCTCATTCATACCAACAATACCCCCACCACCACAGCCTATTATAATTGTTTCTGGTAGATATTCTTTTAGCAAGGGCATAACTCGTGGATATTCACTGGTAAAAGCTGATGAGATAAATACCAATCCTAAATCTGCTGTAGTTCCTAATGACTCTAAACTTTTTTCTGCTACTTCTTTAACTGCTGCTTCTAATGAGGGACGGGTTGAAATAGAATTTGACCACCGCATCTGTTTGACGCTCCTTATAACTTATGATTATATTTGTGAACTACCCAAAGCTGACCCTAATCAGGTACAGCATGAGCTTCTGCATTCACAGGGATCTGCCCAAACCTAGACTTACGCCCAAGCTTAGGACTTACATTCCCTCCAGCAGCAGAGACGGCTGTTCCATCCGTCTGTAGTATTCTGATTCCTTCTGCTCTAATATTATGTGCTGCATTCCCATCACGGTCATGTTTAGTCCCACAATTATGACAAGTCCACTCTCTTACATTTAGTAGTATTTCATCAACCTGATAAAAACAATTAGAGCAGATTTTAGAACTAGGAAACCATCTATCAATTTATACTAATTTACCATCATTACGTTCCAACTTGTAAGCTAGGAAATTGACAAACATTCCCCATCCACAATCAGAAATACTTTTAGCCAGTTTCTGATTAAAAACCATGCCTAGAATATGAATATTTTCCACTACTACCGTTTGGTTTTCACGGACTAACTTAGCACTAAGTTTATGTAAAAAATCCTGACGTGAATTACTAACTCTTTCGGATACTTTAGCTACAAGTTTTCTATACCTCTTTCTTGAATTACTGCCTTTTTCTTTTCTAGCTAGTTTCTTTTGTTTTCGTTTGAGGTTATTCTCATGTTTGAGAAAATGTTTAGGATACTCATATTTACTCACTTTTTTACCATTATTGGTAATAGCAAAATATTTAATCCCTAAGTCAACACCAATAATTCCATCAGGTTGATGAGTATTACTTCCTTGATTTTATACTTCAAACAGAATAGAAGCAAAGTATTTTCCTGAATGATTTAAACTGACAGTAACAGTTTTGATTTCCCCTTCAATCTGTCGATGTATTTTAGCCTTGATTGCTGATTTCATCTTAGAACAGTGAGAGAATGTCAAATTGGTTATATATAATAGTTTCTTGGCCTAAGTCCCGATGGTGCCATTTGGAAAAAATTTGGCTACAAATTGTTAGGTAGAGGAGCCGTCGGATTGGCTAAGGACAGGAGTCAGGAGCCTAAATTCTGAATTTAGAAGACACCGTATATAATAAATTAAGGATTTTATATATCTATAAGAATTAAATGGAGTCCCTCAAAAGATTATAGTTCCATTCATCAACTTCTAGAGTTGATTTCATCCCCAATCTTAACTATTTCTTGTAGAGGTTTGTTATCTATATTTTTGTCTATTGGCAGATGTTTGAATTTATTGCTATTGACATCAAAATTATTTCTAGTTACTAGAATGCTTATTTAATTTTTGAATAAGCTCTAACTTGGTCACTATAAATATAAAGATCTACAGAAATAGTCTGAGTTTTACTATTATTTTTTATTTGCTTTAATAATTTTTACTTATAGAACAACTTGTCATTTTAGCTATGTTAGTATGTTAAATGTTGTTTTGAAGCCTGGACATTTAACAGTCTGATGCTTTGATTCTTGGTGGGCAAATCTTAAAAGATCAAGATCATTTGGTTAAGAACCTCTGAAAACCTATATAACATATAACTAGGAAAGAGGAATAATTTTAGCTGATTTCTTGGCCTGTTTTTCAATTCCTAGCCCTTGTTCTAGTGTTCTAGTTTAGTTAGGAATTAGATCCTAAAATCTGTAGGTAGTAAGTCAAAATTAAGAAAACTATGACTAATAATGACATTCAAGAAAAAATTGAACAAGAGCGCGAGATAGCTCGTAACGCTTGTGATTCTTCTGGTGCTAACTCTAAAGAATGTGCAGCAGCTTGGGATGTGGTGGAAGAACTTCAAGCTGAAGCTTCTCATCAAAACGAGAAAAAGCCTAAAAACTCCTTTGAAAATTATTGCGATGATAATCCTGACGCTGCTGAGTGTCGAGTATACGATAACTAGAATCAACTAACTAATTCAATAAACCTAACAAATGGCGGTAGAAAGTTAGCCAGGCGGATTTATCCCCTGGTTGAATAGCGACACGCGGGTTTTAACCAGAAGTAAAAATCTGCTATGCTAGAAACAACTTGTAAGAACAAGGTTTGTCGCCATGACCTTTAGCTAGTGCGGTGAGATTCCGGTGGACACGAGACGGGGAATTAATTTCCTACGACGGCTGTTTGCGCAGCATTCCGAAGGAAAAGCAAGCAATACAGCTAGAACAGCGATTTATCTCAACGTTGGTTGAAGACCCGCGCTCTCCTGAAAGGGAGCGTTGGGATTAAAACTAATTAATTTTGCGGTTTTTACAAGTTTTGTGCTATACTAGATAAACTAAGGCTGCTGGGCTAGCAGTGTCAGTCTGTGGAGCGACCGTAATACCAGAAAGAGGTTCGGCCTTGGAGGCAGGTGCTATGAAGCAGAAAGACCTAATCCGCGAGGTTTAGGAATCCCGCAATGCCCTTGTAAGCGCAACGTCGGGATGATGTCAATGCTCCAATATATTGAGTAAAACCACTCTCACAGTAAGGTAACAGGTAGATTGTTTTCTACTCCGAGGATTCTAGAAGTCTGTTGAGAGGCTCGAAGCAAAAGTGGGTTTATCCCTTTTGCAGTGTTTTTTTCACAGAATCCAGGGTGTTTCAACCCCTGGAGATGTCAATATAGTTTGTTTGTTGAATTATATTATATCCAGAAGGTAAGTAACTGAAATCCTTGACTTTGTGACTCAGTTGCTTACCTAAAAATTCATTTTCATACCTTCACATCCTCCCGACGTTGCAAAACTGTGACAACGCTTGATTCCTCAAACTTATGAGGTGAAGTTTCTACTTCTCGCGCACCTGCGTCCGAAGTCGAATCTCTTTTCAGTCTAAAGGATAGCTGCACAGTACATCGCCAAATATTTTACCAATTCAACGACTACCCTAGAAACTGTCAGCCATCAGTCTCATGTATAGTAGAAATTTTCTGGCAGAAGCAATATTGATTAGTTTTCCCATAGGAAGCTCCCTTACTAGGAGATCGTGTTTCTTCAACCAACAATTTGATAAATAAGACACTTTTTATCAAACGAAGATATAAGGTAGCTATAATAGTTAATTTCGGTGCATTAAGGTGGACAGCTTCCACCTAGGGTGAGAAACCGTCAATCTTCGGGTCTACCCCACCCTAAACAAGGATTTAACTTTCATTTAACAAACAGTTTCTTACTTTTTTTATAGTTAATAATAATTTTGAAATAATTTTTATAAATTACTGATTATGTTGATTGTTTTACCCTTAGCCATTACATCTGGATTAGAGACTTTGGTCTGGATGGACTATAGGTTAGCAGTATTATTTACTATAGTAGTACCTCTATTTCTATTGATTTGGGCTTTTGTCAAAAAATCTGAACCTATTCAACACTTATTGATTATTTATTGGCGAGTTGCTAGTTTGTTTGCAATTACAGTTTACCTAATGATTGCGGCAGTACCTATCGGCTTTTTAACATTATTAATATCTGGATTTTTAATTACTGTAACTTTGTGGTTTTGGGTAGATTTGAATGAGGAAATCCGAGAGTTACGAAATTCTCCCTTGAAGGCAAGTTTTACTTCTTGGCGTTGGGCTGCTACTATTTATAATTTGATAGGAATCATATCACAAATTCCTTTTATTGTTTGTGCTTTTAAATCCCGCAATGATTTACTGAATGAACCTTTTTGTAATGTTTGGTTAGACCCACCTTGGTTATTCAAACAAATTATTCATCCAGATTGGCCTCAAGAATTTATAGGTTTTTTGGGATTTTCTGGATTAGTAATTTATACAATTTTTCTTTGCTATTTTGTTTTGGTTAAATTACAGAGACAAGGGCGATCTGCTACAGGAAATTAATATTATAAGTAGCTAGAGAAAATTAATTTAATATTTGGGTGAGGTATGCAAGAAGCAAAAGGCAATTAATAAATATACAAATAATTTTGCACTGCTGCTTATTTTTGAGTATTTGTTAATTGTACTAGTGTGGGAAATATCTATGTATATTAATATGGTATAGCCTAGATAAATCTTTGTGAAAGTACACTTGTTTTGATTCTTTCCTATTCCCTATTCCCTGAAAATCAAAAATTTTATACCTCACTCCTGATGAAAATTACTATATCCTGAACATAGTATTTTATCTATAAGCAATGAATCATAATATTGCTCATCGTTTGGAACAATATACAATTAAACGACCAAATCAAGTATTAATAGTTAAGGTAGTAATTAATGAACAACCAGATGAAATAGCTATATTTAAAGGTTTTTCTAGTTCTCTGATGAGACCTACTGCTTTTAACCCAGATATACCTGTATTACCAGAAACAGCTAGAATTGTCAGTGTCGATATACTTGCTAGTCCCTACAATCCAGAAGCACCTATTTATATTACACAGGGACTGACCTGGGAGCAAATGCAGTCCCTGTTAACAGAAGTAGGACTTTAGTTAACCATTCCACCAGCAGCTTGTAGACGTGCTCTTGCTCGCTTTAAGGTTTGTTGAGCTTGAATCTTTTCTTGAAGATTATCACCACTTTCAGCTGTTTGCAGACGTTTTTCGGCTTCCTCATAAGCTAAACGAGCTGTTTCCTTGTCAATTTCATCTCCTCTTTCAGCGCCATTAACAAGTATAGTTACTTCATCTGCTTCTACTTCAGCAAAACCACCCATCAGCGCGATCGGCATCCAGTTCTTTTCAGCACGAACTCGCATTACACCTGCATCAAGAGCGGTCAACAGTGGAGCGTGTCCACCTAAAATTCCTAATTGACCTGTTGTACTAGGTAGGATTACTTCTTGAGCTTCTGAGTCCCAAACTGTTTTGTCGGGAGCTATTACACGCACAGTTAATGTCATTTGTCAATGATTTGTTATTGTTTTTTATATGTCAGTTGACTGTCGTTCTCAGGATTGATAACCAACAAGTCAACTGTCAACATTTATTTGCTAGCTTATGACTAACAGAGCAAATATGACTATGCTTCTGCCTTAAGTTTTTCAGCTTTGGCAATTACTTGGTCAATACCACCCACCATGTAGAAAGCTTGCTCTGGTAAATCATCAAGTTCACCAGATAAAATCATTTTGAAGCCTTTCATGGTCTCTTCCAACTTCACATATTGACCAGGAGAACCAGTAAATACTTCTGCTACAAAGAATGGCTGTGATAAGAAACGCTCAATCTTACGAGCACGAGCTACAACTAGGCGGTCATCTTCTGATAATTCATCTAAACCAAGAATGGCGATAATATCTTGAAGTTCTTTGTATCTTTGTAGAGTAGATTGTACTGAACGAGCAACATTATAGTGGTCATCACCAACTACACTTGGTTGCAACATAGTGGATGTAGAATTCAAGGGGTCAACTGCTGGGTAGATACCCTTAGAAGCAAGACCCCTTGATAATACTGTAGTAGCATCTAAGTGAGCAAAAGTAGTAGCAGGCGCCGGGTCTGTCAAGTCATCCGCAGGTACATACACAGCTTGAATAGAAGTAATTGAACCTTCTTTTGTGGATGTAATTCGTTCTTGCAACTCACCCATCTCTGTACCAAGGGTAGGTTGATATCCCACAGCAGAAGGCATTCTTCCTAAAAGAGCAGATACTTCAGAACCAGCTTGTACAAATCGGAAGATATTGTCAATGAATAGTAGTACGTCTTGCTTACTAACATCCCGGAAATATTCTGCCATTGTCAAAGCTGACAGACCTACACGCATCCTAGCTCCTGGCGGTTCGTTCATCTGACCATAAACCAAGGCCACTTTAGAATCGCTCAGGTTGTCTGGGTTAATCACGCCGGACTCAATCATTTCATTATAAAGGTCATTACCTTCACGAGTCCGTTCTCCCACACCACCAAACACAGATACTCCACCGTGAGCTTTAGCGATGTTGTTAATTAGCTCCATGATGATAACGGTTTTACCTACACCCGCACCACCAAATAGACCAATTTTCCCACCACGACGATAGGGAGCTAGTAGATCTACAACTTTAATACCTGTTTCAAAAACGGCAGGTTTTGTTTCTAGTTCTACAAGTTTAGGAGCTGGACGGTGAATTGGGGATTTGTCCTCGGTTCCAACTGGACCTAGTTCATCTACAGGTACACCGACAACATTAAATATTCTACCAAGGGTGGCGGTTCCTACTGGTACACTAATTGCAGCACGGGTATCTACTACTTCCATACCACGCACCAAGCCATCTGTGGCGCTCATGGCCACAGCTCTAACTTGGTTGTCCCCTAGAAGTTGTTGTACTTCACAGGTCACGGACACATCTTGTCCTGCTTCATTTTGACCTGTAATTGTTAAGGCATTGTAGATTTCTGGAAGATTTCCACTAGGAAATTTAGCATCTACTACTGGACCAATAATTTGAGTAATATATCCTACGTTTGTTTTTTCTGCGGTGCTTACCATTCTACCTATCTATAAATTATTGAGCTATCCGAAATTGGTCGGAAAGGTTTTGGTTTGAAGGTTAATATTTGACATTCTCTCCCATGTTCTACATGAGATTCCTAGTTACATATTCCTACACTAACCTTGCAGTATAGTGTATGCTTCTCGCTTCCCAGTCCCGCTTTGGCGTCGGACTCCGCGAGCTTTAAGGACGGGATGCCCCACCGCCCTTTTATACCTTTTCCCCCTGAAAAAGCCTGATTAGGGGGAATTGACATTTTGAGATAGTGCTTCAAGGCATGAATTTCTCATTGACTTTCCGCTTTTCCCGGACAAATACAGGACATTCAAATTATTAAGAAAGACCTTAGTTGTCCTAAAAGGGCTTAGGCTTGAAACCCAATTTTCCGGTCATTTTTTAGAGTATCACTGAAGCGTTCATCCAGGATAATATTAATTATTTTGCTGACGAATTTTCTATATTATACTGGCTGGAATAATGCTAAGTATCACTTTATGTTACTATTGTCAAATATAAAAAACCAAGAAAAATATATGTTAACAATAATATAATGTGAAAATTATTACTAGTCGTTATATTATTATTTAACTATTATCAGTATCTGGCCTAGCCCTAATACGTTTAATAGGTAAATTGGCCACTAAAGCAGTAGCTCTTTGATTATTTTCTAACAAAAATTCTGAATCACTATCATCTATTTCGACATAGCGAGATACTACTTCCATAATTTCTTTTCTCATTGCTTCAATGATTTCTGGATTTAGATCGGCGCGGTCATGGGCAATAACTAATTTCAGACGACGCTTAACTTCTTCACGACTATTAGGAGTATTTCTAGAAAAAAGTTTTTCTATAATTTCGTTTAGCATTAGCTTATCTTTAACTAAGATAGTTAATTTATGAGGTAGGTTGAGGTAAAATCTTCAAGGATCAAATAACTTTAGATGACAATAGTTTGCGCAACCAAGTAAAAAAGTTTTCTGGTGGTGGGTTCAAGTCTATAAACTCTACTTTTTCTCCATCCAAACGACGAGCAATATTATTAAATTCTGAACCTGCTTGAGAAATATTTTCTGCTAATACTAAAGGTTCTCCTCGGTTAGTAGATACAATTACTTTTTCGTCATCTGGAATAATTCCCATCAGTGGAATAGCAAGTATTTCCTCTACATCTTGTACAGACATCATTTCATCAGCTTGCACCATCAGGGGTCTAATCCGATTAACTATTAGATGAATATTCCTGACATTATTTGCTTCTAGGAGTCCAATTACTCTGTCTGCATCACGGACAGCAGATATTTCTGGAGTTGTAACAATTATAGCTTCTTGGGCTGGCGCGATCGCATTCTGGAAGCCCTGTTCAATTCCAGCAGGAGAGTCGATCAAAATATAGTCATATTTTGGCATCAACATATTTACTAATTCCTGCATTTGTTGGGGAGTAACTACCTCTTTCATCCGGTTTTGAGCCGCGGGTAGAAGAGATAAACGGGGTTGTCGTTTATCCCTAACTACTGCTTGTTCAAGGCGACATTCTCCTGCTAAAACTTCTACTGCTGTATAGACAATTCTATTTTCCAAACCCAGAAGTAAGTCCAAATTTCTCAAACCGAAATCTGCATCAATTACTGCGACTCGGCGACCTTGTTGAGCTAAAGCCATCCCCAGGTTGGCTGTGCAGGTAGTTTTGCCCACCCCACCTTTACCAGAAGTAATCACAATAATTCTGCTCATAAGCTATTAGACATTAAGTAATTGTGTATAGTCAATTTTTGTTACAATACAAAGGATAATTGTGTCAATAAAATTTGGTTTTTGCCAAATTAAGTTAGTTAGCAAAGACTTTAAAGCTGATACATTCTAAACTTTGTATGAGTATTTTTCCCGCCTAAATTTTAACTGTTTATCTTGAGGCCATTAATTGCCAGAGATTAAAAATATAATTTTTAGAGATTTCTCATCTATATCCTAAATAAATTTATCAAAATAATTGGGTCTAAAACTTCGCCTTAAAAGGCGAAATGTTTTTGGAGGGGAGCTTAAATCCCCATTACAAAAACAACTTCCGACTTCTGACTTCTGAATTCTGACTTCGTTAACGATATATCTTAGCAAAATCTTTAGCTCTGCTAATGCGAATCCCTTGGTCTACCACATAAGCCACTTCAGGATAAAATTGGGCTGGTGGTTTTTCTGGCCCACGAGCAACTTGATCGGCTATCCTAATGAGAGTAGGTTCCATTTGCAAAGTCATAATCATACTCTTAGAATTTCCTTTAGCACCTGCATGGACTACTCCCCGTAAACGACCCCATACAAGAATATCCCCATCTGCAATTACAGAGCCACCTGGATTCAGGTCTCCTACAATTATTATGGTACCTGGATGCCGAATTTCTACTCCAGAACGTACAGTCATTTGTAGATAAAGTGGTTCAGCTAAAGGTTGAACTTTTTCTATAGGAGTTTGACTTAGGGTAGTCAAGGTAGATTTTTGTTCCACAGAATAGCCTACTGTAGCTGCTGCTACAGCAGTCTGACGACGTGATGTGCTAATTCTCTCTAATTTTAGTTCTACTTCTAAGAGAGCTTCAGCTATTTGTTGGAGTTGACGAGTATCTAATAGGCGGTCAAATGCAATTAGTTCTACTTCTGTTTTTGGTTGCCAAAATCTTTCTCCCGCTTTGAGGCGTTGCTTTAATTGTTGCCAAATTTCTGTCCAAGTCATGGCTGTTGGACTTTCCATATCACCATGATTAGATTCTGGTGGCAATAGTAATAACAACTTTCCTTCCTCTGTTTTGAACCTGACTTGTAAGTTGGTACTTACTTCTTGTGTTGAGGTGGAAGTAGTTGAGACGGAAGCATCAGAAGCATCAGAAGACATAAAGTATGGGATGTTTTTTATCTTTTCCTATAGGCAAACTATCCTATCATATCAGTCATTTAGTTAAGAGTTCTGTTATGGGAGTCAGGAGTCAAGATTCAGGAGTCAGGAGTCAGAAGCGACTTTTAAGGTACTCTTTACATATAAATAAATGGTCGTGACGATCGCGTAATGGTAGAGAGAGTGTGGGAAGTGTGGGAGGTGTGGGGAGTGTGGGAAGAAATTACAAAACATATATATCTTCTTGACGACTTTCTGTTGTCATGGCAAAAGGATTTATTTGAACAATAAAAAAATTGGCAATTAACTTTTTAAAGAAAGTAAGTTTTTGTTGGTCTGGTCTTTCAGGAACAAAACCTACTCCTGAGCGCGAAAAATCAAAATATCCAAGCATAGATCCTTCGGTGTTAGAGTAATCATTAAATAGTGTTGCAAAAGGAATTTCTCCGAAAGTATGCTGGATATTAAACTCAAATAGAAGTTTTTTATTGAAGGTCAATTTTTCATAACGCATTTTGGGAAAAGAATTATATGGATATTCGATTTCCAGAACATATTTATATGTGCCTCCATTTCCTGCAATTTATAATTCAAATTTCTGAATAGGTAAGTTTTGCTATCTAGTTAAATCTTGCTGATGAAAAATTTCTGAGACTTGATAATATTTTCCAGTAGTTTCAAATTCTCCTAATATAAATTTTTGGAGTTTATGCAAAACTTCAAAAACTGTTGTTTTTCCCGAACCATTTGCTCCTAATAGTAAATTTATATTTGATAATTTAATTTCAAAGTTAACCAGACATTTAAAGTTGTTGACATAAAGTTTTTTTAGCATTGGCAGAATTAATAATTTGGAAAAAAGAAGAAAGCACTTTTGGTATCTTGCCATTATGCAATACTACACAAGATGGAAAAATGCTTTTTTTGAGGTAAAAATTTATTTATCTCAAACTATTTATCTTAATTTTTAAATTTTGATTTTTGACCTAATTTTGTACTCTTTAAAAAGATTCTTTAAATGGTCTTAAGTCAAGTTCGTGAGTCCATGCACTCGAATGTTGTTGGTGAATTGCCCAATAGGTTTCTGCAATAGCTTCAAGTTGTAATAAACCCTCCTTACCTTTTTGGGAAACAAAATTTGGGAACTTTGTGCGAGACATTTCCCCATCAATAACACCATCAATAATTACATGAGCAACATGAATACCTTCGGCACCAAATTCTCGCGCCATCCCTTGAGCTAATGCTCTCAAACCTGCTTTTGCTACACCGAAAGCTGTAAAAGGTGGTTTTCCTCTTAAGGAAGCAGTCGCTCCTGTAAAAATCAGAGTACCTTGTTGTCGCTTTTTCATGGTAGCGATCGCTTGTTTGCCAAATAAAAATCCACCAAAACAATTTTGTTGCCAAAGGTTGATAAAAGTTTCGCTGTCTGTTTCTAATAGGGGTGAAGGAATGTTGTTACCAGCATTGTAGACAGCAATATCAAGAGGATAACTTTCTTTGTCCACAACTCTAAATAGTTGTTCGACATCTTGTTCGACTGTTGCATCAGTAACAACCGCAGTTGCGGTACTCCCTTGTTGTGCGATCTTTTCTACAATTAACTGTAGTTTATCTCCGCTACGGCCAGCAACAAAAACGTGCAAACCCTGGTTGGCAAAATATTTAGCAAGTGTCGCACCTAAACCTTCTTCTGAACCAACACCCATGACAACTGCTGCAGATTTTTCACTCATCTTATTTTCCTAAATAAAACTAATAATTTTGGACTACTGTTTAATACTATGTTCTTGAGGTATAGAATCTAGATTTAGATTTTAGATTTTATGGAAGCTTTTTGGCAGAATATTTATATTTTACGAACTGTAATTTCCCTATATCAATAGATATAGCTAACATTCAATCTCCTGAAAAAAAATTTTTTCTACCCCCTTGACACCTTATGTATTATTTATGTAGCATATAAATGTGGCAGTTAAAGGAGAGGCGAACAAACTCTAGAGAAAGAAGCCATATCTGCACCTTGAAAACTAAATAATTAATCGGAATTTTCACAAATATCTATCAGGTATAACAGCAGTAAGAAGTTAAATTATTGTTGTGAATAATGTTGATAATTTTTGTATAAGTCTAATAGTAATAGAGACTACTATAGCAATTCCCATGGTCATAAGATAGATTTAATATCCCCCTAAATCCCCCTTAGAAAGGGGGACTTTGAAGGCTCCCTCCTTAGAAGGGGGACGGGGGGGATCTAAAACCGTACCTCATAGATTAAAGAAGTGCTACACACCATACAAAATCTATCTGAGTTGTCTATACTATGACTTGAAACTTGTGAAATTTGAAGTTATTTTAAATTCGATAAACTGCAATATTATTGGTCTTTTATTAACGATCAATAAGTATACAATTAACTAGAAAAATATTCTTTTTTCTTCAGATAAAAAATTAGGAGGTGTTAATATGGTTCATATTAGATTTGAAGGGCGTTCTTATGATGTTACTGAAAATCAACTAGGCATTACAGAAAATATGAAAGAAAATGCTATTAAAGAACGTCTATCTCAATATTTTGATGTGGGTAGAGAACGGTTTAATTCCTACGTTTTAGACCATCGTCCAAGTGGGGATTTAATTGTTCGTCCTGAAGCAGTTTATGGTTAAATTAATTAGCTAATGTTCCGCACCCTAACTTGTAAAGCGTACATACATTTTGGTCTGCTAAACCAAAGGTTGTAGGTTCGAGTCCTACCATCCCCTCTTTAATATTTTGTGGGGGTGTAGCTCAATGGATAGAGCGTTAGTGTCAAACGCTTTATTGACTTGTGCGGAGCATAATAATAGTGGTTAAAATTCACTTCGTGCCCTAACAAAAAAAGCTTACATACTAGCTCATTTGGTAGAGCATTTGTCTCAAGAACAAACTGTAGCAGGTTCGATTCCTGCGTATGAATCAACAGCTTTTTTGACTTGTACGAAGTGATTTTTAACCTATTTCCGACTTGCGACAAGATCTTAACGCTCCAGATGTAGACAAGGAGCGCGACATTCGCCTTTGGGAAGATGGAGACAGTAAGCTCATTGGTTTTGGGAAGCTATCAATAAAGGAATCAGTTGATGGTTATCTCTCTTTGAGAGTTCATCCGACTTTCAGAGGTGAAGGTATAGAGGAAGAAATCATTAACTGGGGCGAAAAGCAAATGCGGGAAGTCGCTACGAAAGGCGGTGCATCTGTTGTGAAATTGCGCTCTGCTAGTCGTGCTGACAAAACTGAACGTATCGCATTATTAGAAAGTTGTGGTTTTACTCCACAGCGTTACTTTTTTGAAATGGAGCGATCGCTCACCGAACCAATACCTAAACCTGAGTTACCTATAGGTTTTACATTGCACTCTCACTGCTCTCCACAGTTTTCTGGTAAGGTGGGTCAGCGACGGTTCCTAGAAGCATGGGTGGAAGCGTATAATCAAACATTTATTGACCATTGGAATTACCATGAAGTGACGGTTGAACAGGTAGAATATATAGTCAGTAACCCTAACTATAGACCAGATTTGACCTCAGTTGTAATTGCTCCTAATGGTAAATTTGCAGCTTTTTGCTACTGTTGTACTTTCCCAGAAGAAAATGAGCACAAGGGAACGAAAGAAGGTTGGGTAGATACCCTAGGTACTCCCCGTGGTTTTCGTAAGTGTGGGTTAGGAAAAGCTATGTTACTTTCTGGAATGCAACGGTTACAAGCTGTTGGTATGGATAAGGCGTTACTTGGTGTTGATGCTGAGAACCCGTCGGGAGCAAATCGACTTTATGAGTCTGTAGGTTTCCGTAAAGTTCATACTAATATTGTTTATAGCAAAGAATTCTAAGTATCTATGAAAACATTAGTGCTCCGTTCTTATCAAGGTGAAAGGGATCTAGAGGCGATCGCCGAACTTTTCCAAGCTTGTGAAATAGTCGATCGCCTAGATGACTGCGTATCTATTTCCGCTCTGCGACGAGCATTTAATACTCCAGCTCCAGATATAAAGAGCGAAATTTGTCTTTGGGAAGATGGAGATGGTAAGCTTGTTGGTTTTGGGAAATTATCAATCCAAGAATCATCAGTTGATGCTCATCTGTCTTTCAAAGTTCATCCTACTTTCAGAGGCGAAGGTATAGAACAAGAAATCATTAAATGGAGTGAACAGCGAATCCGGGAAGTGGCTATTCATACAAGTACATCTGTAAAGTTGCGCTCAGATAGTCGCGACACTCAAACCGAACCCATGGCATTATTAGAAAGTTGTGGTTTTACCCCAAACCGTTACTTTTTGCGTATGGAGCGATCGCTCACCGAACCCTTTCCCAAACCAGAATTACCCAGAGGTTTTACATTGGAGTCTCCTCTATCCCAGCGGTTTTCTGGTGAAATTGGGCAGCAACATTTCCTGGAAGCATGGGTGGAAATGTTTAACCAAACGTTTATCGATCATTGGAATCACCATGATTTGACAGTTGAGCAGTTGAAGCATGAAACAAGTCACCCCCACTACAGACAAGATTTGGATTTAGTGGCAATTAGTGCTAGTGATGGTACATTTGCTGCTTTTTGTTCCTGCTTTATTAATCCAGAAAAAAACCAGCAGAAAGGAACGAAAGAAGGTAAGATAGGTATTCTTGGTACTCGTCGTGGTTTTCGGAAGTGTGGGTTAGGAAAAGCGATGTTACTTTCGGGAATGCAGCGGTTACGAGATGTTGGTATGGATAAGGCGTTACTTGGTGTTGATGCTGAGAATATGTCGGGAGCAAATCGACTTTATGAGTCTGTGGGTTTCCATAAAGTTCACACCAACATTCTTTATAGTAAAGAATTTTCAGCATGAATATTTCTAACTTTTGCATTCTTAAAAAAATATTTTCTCATCCTCTTGACAGTCATGTATTATTTATGCAACATAAAATATATAAGGTAAATAAAGAGGCAAAGCTGCCCGATCGCTGAACCTAGAAAACTAAATATTCAATTTATGCTTTTAGATAATTTTTGAACTTAGTAAAATTCTATTACTTAATATGCCCTTTATACTTTTAATACTCAAGTTTTAACAGCTTGAATAGATTAAATAAAGCATAGAAAATTTCACTTCGCGCCCTAACAATGAAAGCTTACATACTAGCTCATTTGGTTAGAGCATTTGCCTGTCACGCAAGTGGTAGCAGGTTCAATTCCTGCGTATGAAACAACAGCTTTCTTGACTTGCGCGGAGTGATTTTAATTCCTATCTCTTAAAATACTTTTTCTAGTCAAGGGGAGATTGGATATGGCGTTAAGGAGCGGCTCTGCAGTCTTCGGGAGACCTCGTCATCCCATTCTATGGAAAGCTCCGCTAACGACCGCTTTTTTCTCCTTTAAAGGAGAGGCTTTAAACCTTAATTCTTCGGTAAAAAAAGTTTGTATTTTAGTAGTAATGATGTAAGCATTCAGCTATTAGCAGTCAGCTTGAGCGCAATAAAAATGAACGATGTAGCTCCATAGACTTTTAAGGTTAACTGATAGACTTTTACAGTAACTTTTAATTAGCATGAAATCTCGCTTATTACTTTTTCCTCTTTTAAAGGTAATGAAGCTGTTAACGTTTCGCGGAGCGACATGAAAAGCGCAGCTCCTCCGGAGGAGGCAAGAGGCAGTTACGACCCAGGAGGCTAGCTGAGAGCTGACCGCTGAATGCTTACATAATTTTACTCTACCAAGAAGTAATTGGACTCATGCTGCACATTTAATTATTGCACTTTGGTATTTGACTAATTACTCAGAATCAGAGGCTATAAATTATATTCGCGATCGCATCAAAAAATATAACGCAGCAATGGGCATTCAAATGACTAAAAATAGTGGTTACCATGAAACAATTACAATGTTTTGGGTGAAAAGAGTTCGGCAATATGTAGCTATTAATTCAGCCAACAATTATTTTGTATAAATGGCAAATAATTTAGTCAACCTTTACGAAAATTCAGCTTTACCTTTTGAATATTATAGTAGAGAATGCCTAATGTCTTGGGAAGCTCGAAAAAATTGGGTAAAACTAGATTTGAAATCCTTTGACCAATTTCATTAATAACTTTTAATTATCCTTAAACACTAATATTATGTCTAAATAACAAGTGATAAAAAAGTTTTTGTTTGTAGTAGGGCTTCAGCCCGATAGGCTAAAGCCCTACTACGAGCTTTTATTTATAGCAATTCCCAAAGTTATAAGGTACATTTACGATCCCCCTAAATCCCCCTTTTTAAGAGGGACTTTGAAGGCTCCCCCCTTTTCAAGGGGGCGGGGGGGGGATCTAAAACTGTACCTCATAGATTAAAGAACTACTATAGCAGTTATCGTCGCGCCCTAAACCAGAGAGGTTACATACAACTTATTGGGGAGCTTATAAGTACAAAACTCTCTGAACTTGCGCGGTGTATTTCATCATAAATATTAATATTAATACTCCGCAAAAATGCCAACGATAATTGTCTCCTAAAAGTGGATTTTTTTATAATTAAATCAGTTAATAGCCAGCAGTTATAGGTTCTCAATGTATGATTAATTTTACATTTAACCTTAAAAATATTAACTGATAACTGTTGAATGATAACTGATAACTGAATAAAGGGGTAGTTAAAATGAATAAAACTAAGATGAATAAAGATGAACGCGATTTACGTCTAGAAATGCTCAATAGTCTGCTCACAACTCCTCACCGTCAATTAGAAAAAGTAGCAGAAATTCATCAATTAATTGTTGAATTAGACCCAATTTTTTACGGACATTTAGCAGTTTGGTATCAAAATAACGGTGACGTGCGAGACCATAAAGAAGTGTTCTTAGGAAATTTGCTAACAAGTAATCTTACAGAACACCGAGACGCAGGTTTCATAATGCTACAAAATTTCCCTCCTTACCAGGTTTCACGCATTGTAGACTTTATGAAACAACAGCAAAATAAAATGCCACGTTCCGCGCGTACTGCTGTTACCCGTTATTTGCGCAAGCGCGAACAAAACTCAGAATTTTTCGACCGCGCTGCTATCCGTAACCGCAAGGCAATGAAGCACTTATATGCTACCTTGCACATTAAACCAAATCCTCGCGCTGATGCCATCTTATTTAAGAAAAGACCTCCAGAAGATAGTCTAGCTTTCATGTTGAAGCAGTTGGCAAAAACAGAAACAGCAGCAGAACAAGCAGCTTTAATAGTGGAACACAACATTCCCTATACTATTGCTGTGGGAGCAGTAAAAAAATTAACACCTACTGTATTAGTAGCGTTAATTAATTCTATGTCTCCCCAGGAAATTATCAATAACATGAAGTCTCTGACTGCTCGTGGGGCAATGGAACACCCAGAGGTAAAGGCGTTAATAGATCAGAAATTGACTGAGGCGCAAAAGAGCGATCGCGTATCTGCTTATAAAGCTAAAGTTGCTGCCGATGCTTCCCAGGTTGATGCCGAAACTGCTGCCAAGTTAGAGCAGGTGACTAACGAGCAAGTCAAAAAGCGCGGTAAAATTTCTCTACCAACAGCTTTACTTGTAGATAAGTCTGGTTCCATGGAAAAGGCGATCGAAGTTGGTAAGCGTTTAGCTTCCCTAGTTTCGGGTATTACTGAAGCGGAACTATTTGTCTACGCTTTTGATACTATGCCTTATCTTGTGACTGCCGAAGGTACAGAGTTGAGTGACTGGGAACGTGGTTTCAAACATATTCGCGCAGGTGGAGGTACAAGTTGCGGTTGTGCTGTAGAAGCAATGCGACGCAAAAAGCAAGTTGTCGAACAGTTTATTCTGGTGACAGATGAAGGAGAAAATACTTCACCTTATTTTGCTGATGCTTACACTGCTTATTGTCGTGACTTGGCGGTAATGCCAAATGTGGTTATCGTGCGTTTAGGTAACTATGCTTCTAATTATGTAGAAAGTCAACTGAAGCAAAAGCAAGCGCCAGTGGAAACTTTTAGTTTCAAAGGTGACTACTACTCTTTGCCTAACTTGGTGCCAATGTTGTCTCACCCTTCACGACTAGAGTTGTTGATGGAAATTATGGAGACTTCTTTGCCAGTGCGTAATGATAAGGAAAGTCAAAAGTTAAAAGTCAAAAGTTAAAAGTAACTGGACTTACGCAAAATACCAAGTCATACACCATTTGTAGGGGCGAATGGCATTCGCCCTCTACTAGATATGGTTGTTCTGCGTAAGTCCTGAGTAAGAAAAAATAGAACTTAGGCAGAAACCGGGTTTGTCGATAATTAATTATGTACATTCTCAACTTCCGCCTATTTTTACTGTTCATGGTGATAATGATTTAAGTGTCCCATATAATCATGCAGTAAGATTTCACGAATTACTTAATCAGGTTAACGTACCCAATCAATTATTAACTATTCCAGGGGGCGATCATGGGAGTTTTAATTATAGTCAAAATGTCAATATTTATGAAAATATTGAAGATTTTTTCATAAAATATGCTTTGTGCAATGAGTAATTTGAACTTATATCCCATATTCCGCACGTCAAGTTGTAATATTAAAAGTAGTATAAAAAATGGTAGCGCGGGTTCGTATTTATACTCTATAAATCCTATTCATTGACCTTTCTCAGGAGTCAGATTCTCAGGAAAATATTAAGCATAAATACTCAATTACTTACTCCTATTGACCACTTTGATTGCCTCCTGTCTCCTGTCTCCTGTCTCCTGTCTCCGTTTTTCATGCTACATTTTGTCGTGCGGAATGTAGGTTATATCATGTCTGGTTGAATACTTACACTTAGGAGGAAGTAAGGCAGAAGGCAGGAGGCAGAAGGCAGAAGGAAAGAAAAGGTTAGAAGGCAGAAAGTTTTTTTATCACGCCCTTATCCGGACATGATACAGCAAATTTCGGAGCAATGATGTACAGGGTCAATGATAAAAATTTGTAGTGCGGGCATCTTGCCCGCTTCGGGGTGTACCTCATAACAACGGAAAGCGCTGTATTACGCAGAAAACGGGTTTATCGATGAAATTTTGTGATTTTAAAATAATCAGGGCAATAAACCCGGTTTCTTTTTTGCTCAATCTCCCCTACTTCCCCACTCCTCCACTCCCCTTTAGAGACTGGTGAAACTATGAAAAATATGCAGAAAGCTTATCAGGTAGCTGCTGTTGCTGTAAAGCAAAGATTTACGGAACAACGCCCAGAAGATTTAGCAATTTTAAATAATATTAGCAAAGAGGATATAGCTGTTTACTCAGGTAGTTATGACCATGTTGAAAAAATTTTCCAATGCTTAAAACTACCAATACAAATAAATCCTAATCCACAAAAATTGGATGCCAAAATTATATTTGTGAACTGTTCTAATTCTTATGAAAATCAACTAATTAATTCTCTGAGAGAACAGGTAGAAAATGGTAAATGGTTAGTAACTTCCGACTGGGCATTAGGTAATTTTATTGACCATGCTTTTCCTAATACAATTCGTTGGAATAAACAACACACTGGGGATGAAGTTATTTCTGTAGAGCCAAGTTTAAATAGTTTGTGGTCAGAAGTAGTAGTATTGGGAGCAGACCCGCAATGGTGGCTCGAAACTAGCAGTCATCCTATTGAAATTCTTAATCCTAAAGTTACTATTGAAGCTGCCAGTCACGATCTATTAGTGCGTCACAAAGCACCAGTAGTAGCAGTTAGTTTTGATTGGGAAAAGGGACACGTTTTTCATGTTATTAGTCATTTTTGGTGCAAGCGCAGTCGAGCATTAACTAAACGACATCAAGGAATTTGTACTGATTTTATGGAAGCAGGAATGCGGTTAACTGATGATGGTATTAAGACGGTTTTGTCTGAAACTAATATTAAGGCAGATACTCTTAACTTTGCTCAATTACAAAGTGCTGCTACTGCAACTGAGTTGGTAGTGCAGTTGTGCGTTGGTGCTATTAAAAGAACAAAACTATAACGTTATAGTTAGGGAGAATAACTGTGACTAAAAAAGAAAAGTCAAAAAAGTCTAATCTTCTTTACCAAAGATTAACAGAAGCATTAGAAAATGGTAGTAAAGTCCGCATTGAAGCAGAGGAAACTTATTATGGTCTGCTTTATAAAACTGATATAAAACGTCATAATATGACATTTTACTGTTTACTTCCTGCTTCAACCGGAACTGTCGGCAGCACTCCGTCCACAGGCATTAACGGTCAAGCCGACCGCATTTCGCAAATTGATACTTGCGTTCAGATCACGGTCTATAGATATCCCACAATCAGAACATTCATAAGTTCTCAGGCTTAGTGGCATATCTTGGACGTGACCACAGTTAGAACAAGTCTTAGAAGATGGGAAAAACCTGTCAACTACAGCTAGCTTAGAACTGTACCACTCACACTTGTACTCAAGTTGTCGTCTAAACTCATAAAATCCTTGGTCTGCTATAGATTTCGCTAGCTTGTGGTTAGCTAACATTCCACTAACATTCAAATCTTCAATGACAATTGTGCCGTGGTTTTTGGCTAAGTATGTTGTCAATTTATGAATTCCATCTTTGCGGATGCTAGCTACTTTTCTATGCAGCCTAGCTATCTTCAGTTGTGCCTTTTTCCAATTAGCAGAACCAACTATTTTATTGCGGTTAAGGTATTGTAACTTAGAGAGCTTGCTTTCAAATTTCTTGTAAGATTTAGCACCAGGAAAAACAACTCCCGTGCTTAAAGTTGCTAAGGTTTTTACACCTAAATCAACACCTACAACTTGAGTAGTTTTTGGAGTTGAAGTCGGAGTAAATTTATAGCTACAGCTAAGATACCAATCACTAGCCTGTCTACTAATAGTTATTTTTTGAGTAGTCGGCTAGGGTGGAAATATTTCCCAGTGATATAGATTTAGCTTTGGTTACTTTTAAACCAGAGAGAGGAAGTTGTAATTATCCGGCGCTGAAAATAGGTAATTCTGACAACCTGAGAAAAGGTAGTTCTATCTATATTTCTGGTTTTCCTATTCGGGGAGGGAAGTTGGTATCCCAGTTTGTGCCAGGTGATGTTTCGGGTTTGGAAAGTTTGGCACGGGGTTATGGGGTTTCTTACGATGCTTTAACAGTGGGTGGAATGAGTGGAGCGCCTGTTGCGGATGTGACGGGTGAGGTTGTAGCAGTGCATGGAATGAGTGATGTGGAAATTGTGAAAACTTTTGCTTCTCTACAAGGAAGTTGGTCTAAGGAAGAACAACAGACTTATCAGAAAGCTGTGGAACGACTAGAAAAGGGTGTTGAACGTTTGACTTTTTCTTGGGGTATACCTATTAATCTGTTTCAAGAATATCGGGGAAAGGCGATCACTCTAGGCATATACAAACAGAAGGTTGAATTACAAAGGCAACTGGAGGAGGAACAGCAGCAGCGTCAAAAAGCTGAAAAGCGAGTGCAAGAGCTAGAACAAGAACAGAAAGCAAAACAAGAACAGATAGTAGAATTGCAAAAGCAACTGAAGGAGGAACAACGGCAGCGTCAAGATGCTGAACGGCAATTGCGAGAGCTGAAGGCTGAAAAACAAAGGCAGGTAGAAAATGAAATTTCTCTAGATTCAGCTAAGGAGGTTGACTATACAAAACTGCGTGACTTATTGGCAGCAGGACACTGGAAAGAGGCAGACTTAGAAACAGACAGAGTAATATTACAAGTGGCAGGTAGGGAGTCGGAAGGATGGCTGAGATATGAGGATGTGAAGAATTTTTCTTGCCAGGATTTAGGCACGATTGACAAACTTTGGGTAAAATATAGTAATGGTAAGTTTGGTTTTTCTGTGCAGAAGCAAATTTATCAAAGTATGGGTGGTACAAAAAAGTATAACAAAGAAGTATGGATAGCCTTCGGTAATAAAGTTGGATGGCGCAAAGGGGGAAAATGGTTGAGTTATGACAGTTTAAGTTTTAGCGATAAGCATTACAAGGGGCATCTTCCTTGGGGAGTTTGGGCACCTCCTGGGGGGGGCTATAGATGTGGAACTTCCTCTCTGGTGCGAAAACTTGTAAACTTTAACATATAGTTGTTTCAGACGTTAATGAAAAAAGTTTTGGAAAGCTTTTTTTAGTAGTTTTCTTTATTTGAGCATATTCGATACCAGGCACCTAGTTCAGTTATTAGTCTTTATCCCAAAAATGCCCAGTACGGTTAAGCATCTTAATTACTCACCTAAATATTTCCGATCAAGCATTTTTCCAAGATTGGCGATTGCCAAATTCAAACTTTCCTCAAAAATAAGTCAACCAATATTTCCCTACCCTACCTTTGTTGAATAAAATATATCGAGCGCTCGATATAAATTATCTGCTATGCAAATTTAGTTAGCTTTCAGCGTAACGCACCATCAGATTATCAATAAAAAAAAGGTGCATGACGGCAAAATTTCTTGAGTTTCCCCAAAATCGAAAAAAAGGATACCGTCACACACCCTACTACTTTCCGGTCAACTTATCTTCCTCTGCCAAAAAAGTTTCCAAATAAACAACACGCGACTCCCCAAAAGAACCAGAATTTGCCGACTGATAAAAAACATCTTCATTTTTTAATGCTTTAGTAGTAGCTCGAAACGCCTCATAACCATCCATCCCCACATCCAAAGTCATCAACAACGGACAATTCTCACCGCTTGACTTCGTTTTGACACACAAGACTTGTTGTTGTGGAGTATCAGGATCATCGCGATATCCTAGAGAAACTAAACCATCTTCCCGAAAATTTTCTAACCGCCTTTCTATTTCTTGGCATCGTCTTTCAGGAGACCAACCTCCTCCCATCGGTATGACCATACCTAACCAGGGTTGTTTTTTCTTGTCATTGTCATACATTACTGTCCAAACTTCTTTGCCTTTATTCGTATCTTGTCGTAGCTCGCAAGAAAAGCGGTCTGTTTTTTTCACTAAAAAAGTAGGCCGACCTTGCCCAAAAGTAATACTTAAACCTAAGAGACTGTTTGTAAAGGAAATATAAAAAGGATATAGGGAACAGGGAACAGGGAACAGGGAATAGGGAATAGGTATGGAGGGAGGAAGAAATCAAGACAACTATTTGTAAGTTAAAAATCTGGGAATATATGTACCTTTAAACCTCTGGTATCTAGGAAATTTCAATCTCTTGAAGTACTACCGCTTTTAGATTTTAGTCATTATTTGCTCTGTTAAGACTTATTTTACAAACAGTCTCTAAGGCATCTATTAATAATGAAATTGCAGAAATTGTCAGACTTGCTACTGCTCCTATTGCTGCAATTTTTCGATTCCGTCTCACCAGTTTCTCCTTATATATATATATATATATAGTTATGAATATTTTTTTAGGGTATCGAAATAGACCCCCCCAATATTTTATCCAATGTTCTGTGAGGAGTTTTCGGAAAAGTTGAGCTATTTCAGTTATCAGTTATCATATAAAATCCAGTTGAACAGTCGTCATTGCGACGATAGGAAGCAATCTCGTGGCACCTCTGCTCTGAGATTGCTTCCTTCCACTCCGTTCCAGTCGCTGCGGACTTGGGTCTAGTAATTATCCTGATTTAATATCAGTTATCAGCTTTTGATAGTTCAGTTATCAGTTTTCCCAGATTAACTTTCCTCTAGTAAAATTCATGCTTCTCAAATATCAAAGTTATAAATGAGGCGATAATTGCAGAATTAGACTGTGAGTATATCTGTGCGCACTTTTCCCATTATAAATAATAATAACACAAAATTATTTAAAGTCAACCCTTTGCTCAAATTTTTTTCTGGAAAATATTCATGGGAGCGTTCGCCTTTTATCAGTTATTAGTTATCAGTTATCAGCAGTTCAGTAGGGTGCGTTGCGCTTTCCTACGGAATGCTGCGCAAACGCTAAGGCACCGAACATTATAAAAAAAGAGGCGGTGCGTTACGACGGATTTATGAACTCCCTTCATATTCTGAATTTCAGCCGTCTAACGCACCCTACATTTTAGCTGATGGCTGAGTGCTAACCGCTGAGTGCTTCTTTAGAAGAGACGGTGCGTTACGACGGATTGCCAAATCTCTTTCAGAGCTTAAATTTATTCCGTCTAACGCACCCTACAAATTTGGCTGATAGTAGTAATCTAGTAGGGTGTGTTAGCGAAGCGTAACGCACCGAACATAATGGAAGAAGCGGTGGTTACTTCTCATTATCAATTATCCATTATCAATTATCCATTTTAACTGTAAGCTTCTATCGGCAAACAAGAACAGACAAAATTACGATCGCCAAAAGCATTATCAACCCGCCCCACAGCAGGCCAAAACTTATGCTCTCGCGTCCAAGGTGCAGGATAAGCAGCACGTTGTCGAGAATAATCATGTTTCCACTCATCGACCATTAAACTCTCAGCAGTGTGAGGCGCATTCTTCAACAAATTATCCTCTTTATCTGCCTTTCCAGTTTCAATTTCCTCTATTTCCTGACGAATAGAAATCATCGCATCACAAAAACGGTCTAACTCCTCCTTCGACTCACTCTCCGTCGGTTCCACCATAATTGTACCCGCCACAGGCCAAGAAACAGTCGGCGCGTGAAAGCCATAATCCATCAAGCGTTTGGCAATATCTTCGACCTCAATACCAGCCAACTTTTTCAACGGACGCAAATCCAAAATGCACTCGTGAGCAATAAACCCATGCTTACCCTTATACAAAACTGGATAATAACTCTCCAACCGTTGCGCAATATAATTAGCATTCAAAATCGCGATCTTAGTTGCATCAGTCAAACCATCTGCACCCATCATGGCAATATACATCCAAGAAATAGGTAGAATACTGGAGCTACCCCAAGGTGCAGCAGATACCGCTCCACTAGAATTTTCCCCACCAATATTAATAACAGAATGCCCCGGTAAAAACGGTGCTAAATGAGAATTGACCCCGATCGGACCCATTCCCGGACCTCCGCCACCGTGAGGAATGCAAAAAGTCTTGTGCAAATTCAAATGACAAACATCAGCACCTATTTCCGCAGGACGACATAATCCTACTTGAGCATTCATATTCGCTCCATCCATATAAACTTGCCCACCGTAACCGTGGATAATTTCACAGATATCAAGAATCTCTTCCTCAAATACACCGTGAGTAGAAGGGTAAGTAATCATTATGGCAGCTAAATTATCTTTATGCTTTTCTGCCTTTTTCTGTAAATCTGCAATATCTATATTTCCTTGACGGTCACACTTAACAACCACAACCTTTAACCCACTCATCACTGCCGAAGCAGGGTTTGTACCATGAGCAGATTCAGGAATGAGACAAACATTGCGATGTGCTTCCCCACGGTGAGCATGATATTCGCGAATTACTAATAAACCAGTATATTCTCCCTGGGAACCCGCGTTTGGTTGTAGAGAAATTGCTGCAAAACCTGTGATTTCTGCCAACCATTCCTCTAGTTGCTCAAACATTATTTGATAACCTTTGGTTTGAGAAGTAGGAGCAAAAGGATGAATTTTGGCAAATTCCGGCCAGGTTACAGGTATCATTTCTGCTGTAGCATTAAGTTTCATTGTACAGGAACCCAAGGGTATCATTGATGTTGTCAAAGATAAATCTTTTGACTGCAAGCGATGGATGTAACGCAAGAGTTCGGTTTCAGAATGATAACTGTTAAATACTGGGTGAGTTAGATAACTGCTAGTACGAGAGAATCCCCCCTGACCCCCCTTGGTAAGGGGGGGAGTGTTTTCGGTGTTCTTAGTAAGGGGGGAAACGTTTTCGATGTCTGGCAGTGCTTTCCCACCAGCAAAAATTTGCCACAGATTTTGTACATCCGTCTCAGTGGTAGTTTCATCTAGAGAAATACCAACTGTTTGTTCGTCAAAGGTTCGCAGATTAATACCTACATTTTCAGCAGCATCAATAATTTCTTTTGCATTTTTCAGAGGAGAGTCAGCACCCACTGTTATCCGAATAGTATCAAAAAATGATTCTGCACCAATTTGATAACCAAGCTGTTTTAAACCTTCTGCCAATTTAAAAGTCAAATTATGGATATTTTCGGCAATTTCTTTTAAACCATCCGGACCATGATAAACCGCATACATACCTGCCATTACTGCCAGTAAAACTTGAGCAGTACAAATATTACTCGTTGCCTTCTCCCGGCGAATATGTTGTTCCCGCGTTTGTAGTGCTAACCGTAACGCTGGGTTGCCATTAGAATCTTGAGAAACTCCAACAATACGTCCTGGAGTTTGTCGTTTATAAGCTTCTTTAGTAGCAAAGTAAGCAGCATGGGGACCGCCATATCCCAGAGACACGCCAAAACGTTGAGTATTTCCTACCACAACATCAGCACCAAATTCTCCAGGAGGTGTTAGTAAAGTTAAACTGAGTAAGTCAGCAGCAACAGTTACTAAACCTCCTAACTCGTGAACTTTTGCCACAAAGTCGCGATAGTCATAAATTGCTCCGTCGGTAGCAGGATATTGGAGGAGAGCGCCAAAAATTGGTTTGTCAAAAGTGAAAGTCCGGAAGTCGGCGACTATTACTTCTATTCCTAATGGTTGTGCCCTAGTTTTCACAACTTCAATATTTTGAGGATGACAGTTAGAGTCAACAAAGAAAGCTTCTGCTTTGGTTTTGCATAAACCGTAACTCATACTCATCGCTTCTGCTGCTGCTGTAGCTTCATCAAGCAGAGAAGCATTAGCTATTTCCAAACCAGTTAAGTCGGTAACCATAGTTTGGAAATTTAGCAATGCTTCCATCCGTCCTTGAGCTATTTCTGCTTGATAAGGAGTATAAGCGGTGTACCAACCAGGATTTTCTAGGATATTGCGGAGGATAATTGGTGGAGTAGTACAGTCGTAATAACCCATACCAATGAAGGAACGAAATACCTGATTTTTAGAGATTATTTCTTTGATTTGAGCAAGGGCAGCACTTTCACTTAGAGACTTGGGCAAATTGAGGGGTTGCTGGTATCGAATTTTCTGGGGAACTGTTTTGTCAATTAGGTCCTCTAGGGAAGAAATACCTAATACGGCCAGCATTTGTTGAATTTTCTCAGAAGTAGGGCCAATATGTCGTTGGGAAAAGTCAATAGACTTTTGGCCTTGGTTAGCTAGTTGTAGTTGATTGCTTGACTTTGTCTTCGATTGATGTATTGCTACCACTTTGATGTTCCTTGAAATCAATGTCTCATTATAGTTGTAACAAAAATTAATACCTAAATGCTAGGTAGAGAGTCAAGTCATCTGTTGGGATTATGGGCCAAATTTAGGTATTGTTAATCAAGAAGCAGTTACAGATCAAAAAATCAAGTATTTCAAAGTTAAGTAGCCAGGCATAATTACAGACATAATTAAATGTCACTATGTCCGCAGCGACTGTAACGGAGTGGAAGGAAACAATCTCAAGTGTTGGAGCTGCATCAATATTTTGTTAGATATAGGACTTACGCATTTAGCACAAAAGTATTGGCTTGAGATTACTTTCCTGACGGAATGCTTTGCAAAGGCTCTGGTTTGTCGAACGTAATGACAAAAATAAGTTATTTTGCATAAATCCTAAGATGACAGAAATAAGTTATTTTGGATAAATCCTAAGATAGTTAGATTTATTCACGTTTACCTACTTAAAACTGAAAAAATACTGAACTGAAAAAATACTGAATCGAAACTTTTAACTGCAAATATATTATTAAAGTTTTTACTACTATTAAAGTAGTAGTTTTTTGATTATGAATATAAAATTTATTGCTGCTGGTTTAGGGACTTTAACTGCTTTCTCATTATCATTAAGTGAAGCCAACTTAGGACAAGCTCAAGCAGTTGAGAATAGTGTTAATTATGCTCAGATGGAATTGCAGGAAAACTCAATAGAACCTGATAGTGTTAATTATACTCAGATGGAATTTGATTGGGAGGAGTTGTGGGAGCAAATTAATAGTTTCCCTTTGTTCAGATATACGACAGGGATAACTTTAATATTTTTCTTGATTTTTGTCTTTGCAATCTGGCGGGAAAAAGAATTAAAGTTAAACCCAATTACTATGAGGCATGAAAGAGTTAATCTTATTACTTATTTTAATAATCTCTTATCTTCTATAGCTAAGAAAGAACCTTGGGAAATATTCGAGAAAATATTTGTGCCGATTTTTATAGGTTTAATTGCTAGTTTTATTGCTTACGATCTAGAACAACTTGAAGAAAAAATTTCTGACAAACGTTTCCATGAGCAAATATTGGCTAACTATATGAAAGAAATTAGACAAATTTTATTAGAGCAAGAAAGGATTAATGTTGAGAGAAAAAAGATTAATCCTAATAATACCGATCGGGATAATCAGGATATATTTAATGGTTTAATTCAGGCCAATACATGGAATTTAGCATTACGTTTAGAAGATGACGCTAAACTAAAAGGATTATTATTGCTATTTTTGTATGAAACTAGATTAATTCTATGTCAAACAGATTTAGATTGTAATCAAATAGATCTTCAAAGTATCAACCTAGAAAATGTTCAATTAATTGGTGATTATTTGAAAGACGCTAACTTAAGAGGTGCCAACTTGTCTAATGCCAAATTTGAAGATGTTGTTCTTGTAAATTCTGACTTAAGTCATGCAACATTAGTAGGAAGTAAATGGAGAGGTTCCAGATTAAGGGATGCTAATCTTAGTCATGCTAAATTGAATAATGCCGATCTGCGTGGTGCTGACTTAAGCGGAGCTGACTTAAGTCATGCCAACCTTACTGGAGCCAAAATAGATAAAACCACCATATTATTGTTTGCTACTTTCTGTAAGACAACTATGCCAAATGGAAAAAGAGAAGATAAAAATTGCCCAGCCAATTAATTAATTTCATAAGTTTGTTGCAGAGGTTAGAAACAGGGAAAAAAATAAATGAAAAGAAAGGAAAAAAAAGATTTAATTGTTACTTGTGTAAGAAGTATAATTTTATTTTTTCAATATCAAACTTTCATTCATTAAGAACATTAAGAAGCTTTTGGCGGATTTCTTCACAAAGTTCTTGACTAAGTTGTTTATTATCATATTTACCCTTTGTCGTTTCTGCTACTACTTTTTCTAATCCCTCTAGACTTCGATCATTTTGATTATTAGCTGTGTAAAGTTTAGTATTTCCAGCACTTATAGCAGACTCATAAAGAGATTCTTCCGATCTATTTCTAGCGACATTATTTGTACACCAAGTCATAGCACCAACCATCTTAGCAATTTCCTCTGCCGTTTCCGTTTTTTCTGCTCGTACTGGCAAAGGTATTAAGGTAATTAAACCAATAGTTAAACCGAACAATATATAACATTTTTTCATTTGAGTTCTCCAAGTATATTTTCTCCTATATATTTATTATATCATCTGCAAATTATCATACTCCGGCAAGATAAAAAATAAAATTAACTCAGAACATATATACCCTACTGAAAAATATAAATTCATCAAAAAAAACAATTCCCGACCGGGCATTAACAATTCCCGACCGGGTATTAAATTACATTAAATCCTCTAACTTCAGTCAATGAAATAAGGGATAAAAAGAAGTAAAGGAATATATTGTAAATTATCTGAAAAATACAGAATTAATCAGACATTATCCAGTTACTCTTCTCCCTCTACCATCTCACGATATTGGTCAGCAGAGAAAACATCATCTCCCTCTAGTTCATCAGGGTCTTTAACACGCACCTTGAGGAGCCAACCATCTATGTATGGGTCTTCTTCTGATAACCGCTCTGGACTTTCTAATATTTCTTCATTACGCTCTACTACCGTACCAGTAATAGGAGCTTTCAGGTCTTCTACTGCTTTGACAGACTCAATACTGCCAAAGGAGCCTTCTTTTTCTATTTGGTCTCCCTCCTCTGGAAGTTCCAGAAATACAATATCTCCCAACTGTTCAATAGCAAAGGCACTAATACCAATAGTGGCAATCTCGCCATCCATTCTTACATACTCGTGGGTTTCGAGATATTTGAGGTCGTCTGGAAATTCTAGTGTCATTTAGTTCCTCACCAAAAATAGTACAAATTATGTTAGTCAAAGCAAGACTAGACTTGCATTAAAAATTATTCCGTAAAGAATAATATAAGGTAAACACCCAGTTATTAATAAGGTAAACACCCAGTTCTTATGGACAAGAAAAATATTATAGGAGTACTTTTAGGGAAATTTTCTGTTATCAGATTAATTCGGTCTGCCTTAATTATTTATCTCCTTGTAGGTTTCTGGGCTTTCTTTTTCTCAGATCGGTTAATTTTTTTACCTCGTCCATCTAAATACCAGGAAAACCAGGATTTTGTCAAGCTTGAGTCTAGCAATAGAGTCCAAATTACAGGAATTTATTTACCATTACCCAAGGCAAAATATACAATTCTCTACAGTCATGGCAATGCTGAAGACTTGGGGGCAATTTTACCCCGGTTACAAGATTTGCGAGATATTGGCTTTAATATATTTTCTTATGACTATCAGGGTTATGGTACAAGTCAGGGAAAACCTTCAGTCAAAGCTGCCTATCAAGATATTAATGCTGCTTATGAATATTTGACCCAAAAATTAGGGATACCTGCAAATCAAATTATTGTTTATGGACGTTCAGTGGGTGGGGGGCCATCAGTAGATTTGGCATCCCGTCAACCTGTAGCTGGTTTGGTAATAGAAAGTTCATTTACAACTGCCTTTCGGGTAGTGACCCGTATCCCTATTTATCCCTTTGACAAATTTACCAGTATTGACAAGATTAAAAATGTTAATTGCCCGGTGTTGGTAATGCACGGAAATGCTGACCGAGTAATTCCTTTTTCCCATGGACAGCAACTTTTTGCTACAGCTAATCAACCCAAGCTTTCTTTATGGGTTGATGGTGCTGGTCATCTTAATTTATTAGAAGTGGCAGGTGAGGAATATGTAAAGGTTATGGGTGAGTTTGTTAATTTGATAGAAAGAAACTAAAGTTTAGAAACCGGGTTTGTATTTAGGGACTTCCAAATAAAAAATTATCCCATTAGCTATGAAAATAAGGGAGTAGGGAATAGGGAAGAAATTGAAAAAGTAAGAGAGTAGGGAGTAACCAGTCAGGATATAGTACAAAAATAGAGTACAAAAATTGGGATAATTTATTTTCTGCTATTCCCTTAGATACTTTACCATACTAATATTTGTTTCTAACAAACCCAGTTTCTGGCAGAAGTCAATTAGTCAAGAGAATACAATATTTTTGGAAAAAGCCGAACTTTAAGGTAATCTATGTTTCCTACTTTTACCCTAAATCACTACATCAACAAGACTACCTGAAAACTTTCTCTAATTATCCATTATCCATTATCCATTGCTAATTTTGCTTTTGCCTTTTGCCACATTTGTTCAAACTCTACC
This sequence comes from Dapis brunnea BLCC-M229, assembly GCF_050015995.1. Taxonomy (NCBI): domain Bacteria; kingdom Bacillati; phylum Cyanobacteriota; class Cyanophyceae; order Oscillatoriales; family Microcoleaceae; genus Dapis; species Dapis brunnea. The sequence continues at coordinate 82,166 of NZ_JBNHEP010000253.1, forward strand.
AAACTATATTCCGAAATAGGGCGATCGCACATTTCCTCCAGCAAAGCAAATCGTTTCAAAAACCGATGATTCGTTCCTTGTAATGCTTGCTCTGGGTTTAAATCATACCACCGTCCCAACTGCACCAAAACAAACAAAATATCTCCCATTTCTGCTTGTTGATGTTCCTTATCTTCTGACTTTAAAGCTTCTTCAAACTCCCCTACTTCTTCGTGAAACTTCTCCCAAACCCCATCAACATTTTCCCATTCAAAACCAACAGCAGCAGCTTTTTTAGAAATCTTCATTGCTGCCATAATTGGAGGTAACTGCCGAGCATATCTGCCTAATTTTTTACTCAGTAAATCATTAGTTTCCCCAATTTCTGCTGCCTTAATTTCTTCCCAATTTTGTTTAACTTCTTCAGTGCTATTTACTTTCACATCTCCAAATACATGGGGATGTCTTCTAATCATTTTTTTGCTAATATTTTCAGCAACTTCAGCTAAAGTAAAATCATTTGCTTCACTAGCTATTTGTGCTTGCAAAACTACCTGTAATAATAAATCTCCTAACTCATCAATTATCGCTTCTTTATCCCCACCTTTTATGGCATCTACAACTTCATAAGCTTCTTCAACAATATAAGGAGTTAAAGTTTCTGGAGTTTGAGCTAAATCCCACGGACAACCCCCCTCTGGAGAACGTAATTTAGCTACTATTTCTATTAGTTCTTGTAATGCAGATAATGTCGAATTCATGTTAAATAACGAAGTTTCTTAATATTAATATAGTATGATATTCAAATCAACTCTGGAGTTGGCATCTAAGGTAGTTATAAAGACATATCTGACTACTCCCTGGACTAAAGTCAGGAGAATTAATTGTCAGGGTTTGGTCACTAAACCCCTACCAATTTTTTCGTAGAAGATGAGAGCCAGGCAGTTTTAATCCCTGGATAAAACATGAGCCACGGGATTTATTCCGTAGTATTATACACAGGTGTGTAGGATTATGTTATCATCATACCATGAGTAAATTAACCTTGACACTAAAACTACCTTCTTATCGGCTTAATGCTTATAAGGCTGCTGAAGAGTGAGCTATTGACCTTGCTCAATACTCAAGTAGCTAACACCTTGCTGAGAGTAGATAAATCAGAAGGTCGCAAGTATACGAGTAAGGATTTTCATCATGTTGAAATAGGTTCAATGTGTATTAATCAAACTATTCTTCAAAAATTAATAATTATCTCTTCTTATTAAATGAAGATTGGCTAGAAGGTTTTTTTCTTCTGTTGGTCGATTTTATATGGTGTTCTCTTCGAGACCCCAGGGAAGGGAAACTCACTCTTGCAGAGCCGCTCCACAATTAAAGTCAGCGATAGCTGAAACGCCATCCCACCCTACGGTCTGCTGCGCAATTCAAGTCGGCGAAACCCCGAAGTGCGAAGTTGTGCCCCAGTAAAATGACCGCTCTCTTGGTCGAGGGATGGCGAGGTTTCCTCGCCATCCCATCCTAGGTCATGCTGACTCTTGCCTCCTTTCCTGCGGAATGCTTCGCAAACGGAGGAGCTGCGCTTTTCATGTCGCGCAGCGAAACAGAGGAGCTGCCTCTTGCAGAGGAGCTTCCCTAACGCTAACGCAAACGACCGCTTTTTTTCCATGAATGGAAAGGCTTTATACCTGAATTTTTCGGTAATACTTGTGCTTTTACTAAAGTTAAAAAGTTTAAACGCTTGCCTTTGGAAGTGAATAACCAAGGGTACAATGTTATATCATCTCCGGTTGAATAGTTATAATTACAGCTCGTAGTAGGGCTTTAGCCCTAAGATAGATATTTCACGGGCTTAAAGCCCTACTACAAACAAAAACTTTTTTTATCACTAATTATCCGGAGATGATATTAGTCGTCAAGGTGATTTATTCACAGTTTCTCTGAGTCTATATCGAGGTAAGAGAAAACGAATACCTCTGAGAGTCCATTCTGCTTCACACCAAAAAACTCTGAACAAGATTATTAATGGAGATGCTCTGTTTGACTCTCTAAGGTATTTAGTATTTCCTAATCTCGGTATCTATGGATGTTCCAGAACCGGAATTAGTGAATGGTTGGATCGGAGTTGATAGACGACAAAATAATATTGCAGTGGCAGCATTACCGAATAGTTTTGGTAAGTTCTGGAGTGGAAAGCAAGTAAAAAGCTTAAGGCGTAAATATCAAAACTTCTTTGCGTAACTTCAAGAGTCTCAAAAGCTGAGGAAAATTAAGGACATTGAAAGAAGTGAGCCTATAATAATGACTCAGATCGATCCTGTGATTTCTAAACAATTAGTACAATTTGCCAAGGTATAATATGGGATTGCGGTTTGAAGACTTATCAGACATCAGACAAACTTCACTTCAACCCATCCCCCCTTTAGTTCCCCCCTTTGAAAGGGGGGAAGGTATTAGTCAAAACCAAGACCACTTGGCTTTTCATCGGTTATAGTTGTTGAGCAGGTACAAGGCTATTAAAGCCCCTGTACCAGTAGAGTCTTTACCGAAATAATTAAGGTTTAAAGCATCTCCTTTAAAGGAGAAACGGAGAAACAAGAAAAAATTTTCATAATTAGTCAATCCTCTCCTTTTCAAGGAGAGGTAATAATTAATAATTAATAATTAATAATTAATTATTAATTGTTGAACCGCCCCATATACTAGACGGTGTAATAGGCGAGAGGGTAAAGCATACTTTGAGAGGTTTTGATAGTTACACTTGCAATGCCGATGGGAATGCCTCTCAAAATATAGGTCATCTCTTGACTAAGAGGGAGGCTACTCAATCTTCTGTTTAATTTATATAAAATAAACAAATTAGTTTATCAAGAAAGTTAAGTAATTTTTATGTTTTCTGATTATCCTTTTGAGGTTATGCTAGAAAGGTGAAAACTAATCTTAATATATTCTTAGGATTAAGGCAAATTATCTGGAATATTTTTCAAATATGTATCTCTTGATACTAGCATACTAGGAACTTTCTTAATATGTTTGCTTTATATGAGTCAAATTCAGATTCATTTACAGTGCCTAATTTAGAGGTTAAAAGTAAAATTCTATCTTTAGAATCAACTATACAGGAACTACCACTGCAAGATGTTCTGATTGAATCTAGCTACTTTGGTAAAGATGTTGCATCTGTGTTTGAGGCTAATCCTTTACTACCAGGTGTAATTCTGATCGATCAGCAAGGTAGGTTTATCGGTATGATTTCCCGACGATTATTTTTTGAAAGAATGGGAAGTCGTTATGGTATAGAGATGTTTTATAAGCGGCCTATAGAAGCTTTGTATCAGTTCTCTCAAATAGATATTTCTATTCTTCCTGGTAATACATTGATAGTAGAGGCGGCGCAAAAATCTTTACACAGACGGCCGGAATTACTTTATGAGCCTATTGTTGTAGAAATAGAACCTAATGTTTATAAACTATTAGATGTGCATCAATTATTGGTGGCTCAATCAAAGATTCATGAACTTACAAGTAATCTACTGCAAAAACAAACTCAGGCAAAAGCTATTCAAACAGAGAAAATGGCTAGCTTGGGCAGAATGGTTGCTGAGGTAGCCCATGAAATTAGAAATCCTGTTAACTGTATTTGGAATAATTTAATATTTCTCTGTTCTTATCTAGAAGAAATTAGTAAACTTTTATCTACCTATGACGAAATATCAGAGCCATCTCCAATTATTAATCAAATTAAGGAACAAATAGAATATGATTCCTTACAGGAAGAATTATCTGAGACGACTCAAGGTATTAGATTTGGCTCAGAACAATTACTGAAGATTGTGAATAGTCTTCGTAACTTTTCCCACATGGATGAATCTCAAAAGAAACCAGCAGATATCCATGAATGTATAGATAGTAGCTTACTAATTTTAAATAATCGCCTTAAATACGGTATTAAAGTTATTAAAAATTATTGTACTAACTTACCAATGGTTAGTTGTTATTCTGGTCAACTTAGCCAGGTATTTATGAATCTAATTAGTAATAGTATTGATGCACTAAATGAAAAATATGTAGAACTAGAAGATTCAAATTGGCAACCTCAAATTAAGATTACTACGGAAGTTATAGTAGGAAAAGACGATGATAGGGTGAGTATTACAATGGCTGATAATGGTTTGGGTATTCCTTTAGAGATACAAGATAAAATTTTTGATAATTTTTTTACAACTAAGCCGGTGGGCAAAGGAACAGGTATGGGTTTAGCTATTAGTCACCAAATTATTAATGAAAAACATGGTGGAAAACTTAAACTAAAATCTTTACAAGGTAGGGGTACTGAATTTGAAATTATTTTACCAATATTTTAATTAATTGAATATAGGATATTTATCCTAAACTTAAAACGATAAAACTATAAAAAGATAATTTTTAGTAGATTATACTGCAAATTGTGAAATTTTTAGGCTAGTATATGAGACTAGATACTTTAAACTGAACTTTTTAACCATATATACTCTTTAACTGTGCCAAATCGAAATTTATTACTTTGTTTATTAATTACCCTAGGTATGTGGGGTACTAATGTTAAACCTATACTAGGGCAGGCATTAGTTCCTCATATATTACAACTGGACTCAGCTCAACTAGAACAGACAGGTTTAAGTTTAGCTGAGGAAGCGTTACAGTTAGCAAGATTTCAACAGTTTGACTTGGCTTTATCTAGAGCCGAACTAGCTACAGAATTAGCCCCAAATAATCAACGAACTTGGGCACTATTAGGCAGTCTTTACATTCAAGCTGAAGAGTTAGAAGAAGGTATTGCTGCCTTGAAACAAGCTCAAGAACTAAACCCAAGTAATGCGGAGATTAGATTTGTTCTTGGTAGAGCTTATTTTCAAACATCTGATTATAAAAACGCTATCGAGCAATTAAGAAAAGGTTTGAAATCTAAACCTGAAAACCCAGGAGCTTTATTTGACTTGGGTAATGCTTATTACAAGCATGGTAAATTTAAAAGAGCGATCGCACAATACGAACAAGCTTATGACCTAGAAAAAAATCTATGGCCTGCAATTAATAATATTGGTTTAGTTAAATATGAGATGGGAAAAGTAGATGATGCGATCGAAAAATGGCGTAAAGCTGTCTCTATTGATAATAAAGCTGCAGAACCACTTCTAGCGCTAGCAGTAGCTCTCTACACTCAAGGTGATAAAGAACAAAGTCTTGCTATGGGAGAAGAAGCACTGCGATTAGATAGCAATTATGCAGACATTGATTATCTTGACCAACATCTGTGGGGGGAACGGTTAATTGAAGATGCGAAAAGATTTCTGGCAACTCCTCGTATTCAAGAAACTTTAGCTCAAATAGAAGATTTACCACCGTCTCGCCAGGTTTCTCCTTGAGGTAGTGGACTGACACAGCTAAAATATTGCAATATATATAGCAAAGGAGGACTATCGTGTATGGGTAAGTTTGGTTCAATAATTAATAATTAACAATTAATAATTAATAATTAATAATTACCTCTTCTTAAAACGGATAGGATTGAGCAAAATGATTTTTTTCTTTTTTCTCCTTAAAAGGAGAGGCTTTAGACCTTAATTATTCGGTAAGTTTAGTATAGCAATGTGCGCTGGCATCTTTACACATTATTTTTTGTAGACCTTTTCGCTTACTGCACTTTGAACTGGAAGTTGTAAATACCTGAGCGCTCATTGCTATAGAACAGAAAATCTTGCTTTGAATCGACAACACAGAAAAACTCCACCCACACCCCCAAAAGTAGACGGAGCGACCGAAGGGCAAATTATTGCCTTGTGTTGTTCTGAACCTTCTGAAGCAAGATATTCTTGGACAATTAAATTATTAACTTCAGAACTCAAAAAACGTACAATTGTCACCTAAATTTCCAGTGAAACTGTATGTCGTATTTTAACTAGGTATCAGCTTTGAGCATTTCGGTGCCGGAATGCTCCGCAAACAGCTAGTCTCCTGGGTCGGAACTATGAACTTGAGCTTTTGTAGCTATGGGTTAAAATATCCATCTCGCACGTAAAAAAAATGATCCTACTGATTGCTGAGTTCTGAGTGCTGACCGCTTCTTAAAAAAAACAATTACGGTCTTGGAAAACTCAGAGGTTTTGTATCCCGGAAAGAGATTTAGCTAGATTTGTGTCTCAAGAGGTCTTAATTTAGTCGTTGGTAATTGAGAGAACGATCGATAGCAACCCCGTTTATCCGAATTGGATCAAAGTTTTCATAGCAAATACTTTGATCTGATCATCTAAATCATTTTCGGCTCGATCGCGCAATATCTGGAGAACCAAATCATTTTCTCGATGTTGTTCGATAATTGCCTCTAGGCAAGCTTGGCGCGGGTTATCCTCCCAATCTTCCTGACGGACAAAAGGGTCAGAGCAGGCACGATCGCAGAAAAACTCAAACATTCCCGGTTCATTATACCAACCCAAAGCTAACTGCTGTATTGCTGAACGTCGCACATAAGCATTCCGATCGAACTGAGCTAATTGTTTCAAAATGACAAAGGTATGAGGATGATTTTTTTCTACCAAAGCTAATAATTCCACAGCAGTTTGTCGCACATAAAAACTATCATCATTGATAGCCACTTGTTTGAGAATTTCTATTGTCTGAGGGTCATTTTGCCAACAAATACCCAACTCTACTACTGCTGTTTGTCGCACGCACACATCCTCATCAGAAATAGCTAACCGTTTAAACAACCTCAATGTATTAGGATCATCTTTCCATCCGATGGCTAACTGCTGCATTGCTGCTTGTCGTACTTCCAGTTCATCTGCAGATTCAATCCTTTGTTTGATAATAGTAAAAGTATCAGGGTCATCTTTCCACCCCAAAGCTAATTGTTGCATTGCCAACTGTTGTAAATCTGGACACTGAGCAGATACAGCCAGCTTTTTGAGAGCAGATATAGTATCAGGTTCATCTTGCCAATCTGTAGCTAACTGTACCACTGCTGATTGTTGTAGCTCGGAACACTTGCCAGACATAACAAGTTCTTTAATAATATTTAGAGTATCAGGGTCATCTTTCCAATCTGTAGCTAACTGTTCCATTGTTGCTCGTTGTACAGAAGAGCATGGATCGTCAATAGCTTGTTGTTTGAGCAAAGCTAAAATCTTGGGGTCATCTTTACCATCATTAGCTAATTTGCTAATTGCTGCTACTCGGATATCTGAACATTGGTCTGTAGCAGCTATTTGCTGGAGAGTAGCCAGAGTATCAGGATCATTTTTGTAAGTCTTGGTCAACACTTCCATTGCTGCTCTGCGTACCTCTGAGAAATTATCAGACACAGCTACTTCTTTAATAGTAGCCATCGCCTCCTGGTCATCTTTCCAACCAGTGACTAACATCTCCATTGCTGCAATTTTTACATCGTGCTGTTCGTCAGACAAAGCAGCTTTTTTGAGAATCGCAAACGTATCAGGATCGTCATGCCAACCAGTCGCTAGTTGTTCAACTGCTATTTTCCTAGCGTGCCAAGAGTCGTCAGACAAAGCAGCTTTTTTGAGGATAGCTATAGTATCGGGGTTATCTTTCCAAGCTATAGATAATTCCCGTATTGCTGCCACTCGTACATCAGAATTAGACATAGCCAATTTTTTCAGGAGAGCTAAAACAGTAGGATCATCTTTCCAGCCAACAGTTAATTGTGCTACTGCCAGCTCTCCGACTACCCAACATTCAGGAGATTCAGCCTGTTGTTTGAGAAAAGTTAATACATCGGGGTCTTGTTGCCAAAATGCTCCCAACTGTACCAGAGCTAACTCTCGCATCTGCCAAGATTCGTCATACTGAACTACTTGTTTGAGAATAGCTACAGTATCTGAGTCATGTTGCCAGTTTTCGATCAAATACCCCAAAGCTGCTTTTCGCACTGAAAAAACTGCATCTGATACAGCCAACCGCTTCATAATAGCCACTATATCAGAATCTTCTCTCCAATCTTGTGCTAAGTTTTCCACTGCTGCCAGTCGGACATGAGAACATTGATCGAACACTGCCAGTTGTTTGAGAGTTGATAAGATTTCCGGGTCATGTTGCCAATTTTCAGCTAACTGACTCATAGCTGCTTGTCTTACTTCTTCTGCAACTTGAGCAGAAACAGCCAACTGTTTAAGAATAGTTACAGTATCGGTATCGTCTTTGGCTAGTCGGGCTAACTGGGATACTGCCTCTGAAGCCACATGGGAATTTGGATCGGATATCGCCATTTGTTTCAGCCAGGCGATATTTTCGGCATCATATCTTCCATCTTGGTTCAATTTTTCTACTATTGCGAGACGCACTCCCCAATGTCGATCTGATTCCGCTCGTTGTTTGAGCCAGGCAAAAGTAAAGGGGTCTTTTTGCCAACCCTCAGCTAAGAGTTCGACTGCGGTCTCCCGCAAAGTTTCATCAATATCAGATATGGCTCGTTGTTTCAGAAAAGGTAGTGTGTCTGGTTTATTTTGCCAGTTTCGCGCTAATTGTTTGAGGGCTACAGAGCGGACATTTGAAGACCGATATTGATCTGCTAAAATTAGTTGTTTGAGGAAAGCGATCGTATTCGGATCGTCATGCCAACCTGTGGTTAATTGCGTGAGTATGGCTTCTTGCAACCACCAATACTCATTGTTGGATACTACTAATTGTTTAAGGAAAGGTAGGATATTGGGGTCATTTGGCCAACCTTGGACAAGATGTTCTATTGCTACTTTCCGCACATTTGGACATTGACCAGATATAGCTAGTTGTTTGAGAATAGGTACAGTATCCGGGTGGTTTTTCCATTGGATGGCTAGCTGTTCGACTGCTGCTAGTTGTAAGTCTGGGTCCTCATCAAACACTGCTTTGTGTTTGAGGGATAATAAGGTATTTGAATCATTTGTGAGCATTATCATAGTAGCCTCTAGGAAATAATAATTTTTCTATTTTTTAAAGGTAAATGGTATAAGCTAGATAGTACAGTTGTACAGATTATTTATTATAGATTAAATTACCTATAGATTGAGTTAGATTCTGATAAATTTTAGAAATTGTAGGTAGAGTAGATATTAATTATCTCCAGCTAGTTAGCTATACATAAATTTTGCTAATTGTGTTCTCTTAGTAAAGTGGATCTAGCGATCGCTAGCTTCACTAATATTAGAGCTGATTTATAAAGTAAATCTTAAACTAGCTAGTCGCTTAACCATAAGGTGAATTAGAGAGCCATAAATCATCACTTCACTCACGTCTGAATACACCTCATAATCCTTGCTTAAGCGTCGAAATCTATTCAACCATCCAAAAGTTCGCTCAACAATCCATCGCTTAGGTAAGCGCTAAAAAGTTTGGGAAGTTCTCTTGATTACTTCCACCCTTACGCAATACTGCTGACGCAACGCTCCGCGAATGCTACAAACTTCCTGAACTGCACTCGCAAAATTCTTACCAGAATAACCCTGATCTACCCAAAGCACCTCTAATTTCGACAATTTATCCCTGGTTTTATTAAGTATTACGACTGCTCCTAATCGTTCTAAAGTTAATAAAAGTGAGCCATTACTAACAGTGTATCGATTAAACCACTAAAACTCAAGCCATTTTTATCGGGAGCAAAAATCGGTTTTGTGAATAAAAAACTTGCCCATAAAGTAGAATTTTTTATCAAATCTCTAATTACCTCTTCTCCATCAAATTGATTACAGCAGTTTCGGATCATCAAGTATACTTGGGATACAAAAAAAATTAACTATTTGCAAAAAAATCGTAAGCATTCAGCCGTCAGCTATTAGCTATCAGCTTCATTAACCTTGAAAAGAGGCAAAAGCAATTGAGAGGTTTTAAAGAATTAAAAGTATGGGTAATTTCAGTTATTGGGACTTACACAACTTAACTGGCCAAATTAGACTATAATGCTTGGTCTACA
>NZ_JBNHEP010000254.1:0-5498 GCF_050015995.1 Dapis brunnea BLCC-M229
CCCAGGAGGGGAAGTCAGGAGGAATGGGGAATTTAGAGGAGGTAGGAGGAAGAATTATCCCTTGATTTTTCTGCAATTATTCTGCCCAAAATCGTAACTTTTTGACCTTCCTAGAACGAAAACCTTGTACTTTTTAAAGACCTAAAAAGGCACTTACCTTTATCTGGAAATGCTTTTAGATAGTTTCAGCAAGCCCTAATTATTAATGATTGGGTAAATTTTTGCTACAAATATTTGGACTGTTTCTAGTAGTCAATAGTCAGTAGTCAGCTATAAATAGCTCTCTTATTATCATTTTTTACCCTGAAACAATTCTATTTGAGCAGGCTATTTTCAGCTTTCAATCATTTGATTTGACCAAATTATTCAAGACACACTCTTTTTTCAAAATGGTATAATAGCCAATATTTCACCCGAAAAACTTATGAGTTATTGCTATAACCCCACCTGCCAAAAACCCCAAAACCCAGACAAAAATAAATTCTGCCAAAGTTGCGGAGCAAAACTCATCCTCAGAGAACATTACCGCCTCCTAAAACCAATCGGAATTGGCACATTTAGCCGAACATTCTTAGCAGTTGATGAAGATATTCCCTCAAAACCTATCTCTGTAATTAAACAATTTTTACCCATAGCTATTTCCGGCAAAAATGCAGCACAAAATCTCAATGAAATAGAAAAAGCATCAACATCATTTCATAGAGAAGCATTACAATTAGACAAACTCGGAAAACACCCCCAAATTCCTAGTTTGTTAGCCTATTTTATTGTCTCATCTTATCAATACTTAGTTCAAGAATATATAGAAGGAAAAAATTTAGCTCAAGAGTTAAAAGAACAGGGAACATTTGACGAACAAAAAATTAGAAAATTTCTTAGAGAAATACTGCAAGTTTTGCAGTTTATACACAAAAATCAAGTCATTCATCGCGATATTAAACCAGAAAATATTATTCGTCGTGGTACTGATGAAAGCGGGTATGACTGGGGCGGAAATTTATGTTTAGTCGGTTTCGGTGCTGCCAAAGCTATTTCCACTAATGCCAATGTCAAAACAGCTACAGTCATCGGTTCCCCAGAATATACAGCTCCAGAACAATTAATGGGTAAACCCGTATTTGCTAGCGATATCTATAGTTTGGGTGTTGTTTGTATTCAGTTAATGACTCAACTAAACCCTTTCGACCTGCGTCACGGTGAAGAGTGGTTATGGCAACAACATTTACCTAGACCTGTGAGTACATCCTTGAGTAATATCATTAATAAAATGCTTCAAGTTTCTTTGTCGCAACGTTATCGTTCAGTAGAAGAAGTTTTGCAAGATTTAATGCAAACCGTAGGAAATTCTTGGGAAGCATTGGAAAGTTTAGAAAGTCATGTTGATAAAGTGAGAACTGTAGCATTTGGTATTGATGGTCAAACTCTGGTGAGTGGGGGTGAAGATAATAGTATTAAAGTCTGGACTCTGGGAACTGGTAGCGCTCCTCAGACTTTAGGAGGTTGGATGTTCAGTCATTCAGGATGGGTGCAGGCGATCGCTTTGAGTCCGGATGGTCAAACTTTGGTGAGTGGTAGTAATGACGGTACGGTAAAAGTTTGGAATTTGGGTACAGGAAAGTTGGTGCGAACTTTGGGAAATTGGTTTGGTCAAGACTGGGGTGCTGTGCAGGCGATCGCTATTAGTCAAGACGGTCAGATATTGTCAAGTAGTCACGGTGATAAGACGGTAAAGGTTTGGTATCTCGGTAGTGGGAAAATGAGAGGTTTTTTGAAAGGTCATACTGCATGGGTGGAGTCGATTGCTATTAGTCCTGATGGAAAAGTGTTAGCGAGTGGGAGTGGGGATAAGACGATCAAGTTATGGAATTTGGAGACAGGGAAGTTGTTGTTGACCTTGACTGGTCATAGTGATGTAGTGCGGAGTGTGGCGATCTCTCCGGATGGTCAGATATTAGCAAGTGGTAGTAGTGACAATACTGTGAAGTTGTGGCAATTAGCAACGGGAGATTTATTAGGAGAATTGCAGCATCCCGATGGAGTGAATGGGGTGGCGATGAGTCCGGATGGTTTGATGTTGGCAAGTGGGTGTCGGAATGCGAACTTGTATTTATGGAATCCTTATACAATGGAGGAAGTAGGAATATTGAGTCAACAGGGGGTAGTGAATGCGGTAACATTTAGTGTAGATGGTCAGATATTAGCGACGGGTTGTGGGGATGGGACTGTGGGTGTGTGGCGGAGGGTGAGTTAATTAATAATGGATAATGGATAATCGATAATGAAGAATATATAAAAATTTTTTTTAGGGGTTGCAAGTTTAAGAAGGCTGTGTTAGTATAATTAAATATTTGGACGTATAGCTCAGTTGGTTAGAGCGCCACGTTGACATCGTGGAGGTCACAGATTCGAGTTCTGTTACGTCCATTATTCTCAAACCTATATATGAATAGTTTGATCATTTGGGTGGACTACAATAGGGATGTTCCATGAAATGTCTCTACAAGGTTTTAACCTACATTCCGCATTTCAAAACGTAGCATAAAAATAAGGAGTTAGGAGTTAGGAGTTAGGAGTTAGGAGTTAGGAGTTAGGAGTCAGGAGTAAATAATTAACCATAAATATAGCACTACGCAAATAGGGCGCGGACATTTCTAAATCCTGAAACCTTTTGATAGTCAACTGTTCCCAGTTAAGTGTTCCCTATTCCCGATTCAAGTAGCGCTATACTTAATATTTTTATGAGAATTTGACTCAGGAGAAAGGTGAATAAAGAGGATCTATATAGTATAAATATTTAGCCAGTTACTGATTTTTATACTACTTTTAAGGCGTTGGTAATTGCTAAGATGATTTTCTACTAGAGTTGATACCCATCACTTGCTCTGGTTAGATATTTAGAGGTATTAAAAACAGATTTTTCTTAAAGTTTCATCTCTTGATTTACCAACGCCACTTTTAATATTACAACTTGACGTGCGGAATATGAGTTTTAATTAAATAAAGATTATCAATCTACTGACAATCTCATACGCCATTTACTAACAGTATTTTTTAAATTTATTGGCAACCAATCATCATATTTATAATATACTGGCAATCTTTTAATTAACTGCCATCCTCCAGACTTCAAAATTTTTGCTAAAGCTTGATAGTGGAGGTGAGGATAATCAGGATTAACTTCATCATAAGGTCCGATACCTCCTAAGTCTCGCGCTCCAGTTTCTAAACAAGCTAATAATATTTCTGGTTTTGTAACTAAATTAGGAGGAATTTGTAGGGTAATAGTTGATGGTAAAATTTGACTAGCAATCGCTACAACTTCTGGCAATAAATTAATCTCGAAAGCTTCACCATTCCATGTTTCTTGATTACCAGGACTATAGGGTTGTAGAATAACTTCTTGAATATGACCCCATCTTTTATGCACATCAGCGATCGCTTCTAATGTTTCTTTCCAGTCAGTTACAGTTTCTCCAATTCCTAACAATAAACCAGTAGTAAAAGGTATTCTTAATTCCCCTGCCCATTCTAATTGTTGTAACCGTAAATGTGGTATTTTACTCGGAGCATTTCTATGGACTGTTTGTAGTAATTTAGGCGTTATTTGCTCCAACATTAGTCCCATTGACACATTTACCTGTTTCAACTTCTTCATTTCTGCCCTACTAAGTGGCCCTACATTGGTATGAGGCAAAAATCCTAAAGATAGGGCTAGTCTACATAAGTCATAGATTAGTTGAAACCAAGCTTGTCTGTATTGGCTGTTGGGATGTACTTCACCACTTAAAATCAAAACTTCTATTATACCTTGATTTTTGAGGGATAATAGTTTTTTTTCTGCTTCTGATAGACTCAGCCAAGAAATTTTGCCAGGTTCTGAGCGAAAATTACAATAGCTACAATGATTAAAGCATTCATAAGTAGGAACTACTGTATAAGCAGGACTATATGTAACAATTCTAGACATGGGTGAAGCATTAAATTCAATTACTTACAGAATTTTTCAAAGCTGAGTCAGCTATCTTCAGCTATATTATATGTTTTCAGTTTCCCTATTCTTTATTCGCTGTGGCCAAAAACCAAAATTTTCTAACTCACCTATTGGTTAAGGAAGTTTCTCCGTATGAGTACCCAGGCAATCTTGACCAGACTTTAGCGACAGATGGCAATGTGCGTCACCTCAATGCACTGTTTGTTCGAGCCGTTTGTCCAAATACCACCATAAAATTACCATGCGTGTAGAAGTTTGTTGCCAACCTCTGCTTGCCGATTTACTACCGACTATTGATCCCCAACGTTCTGGAAAGTGTTTAGATGTGGGGGTTGGGACGTTTGCTTTCTATTGCCAACTATTTGCCGAGTTGGGCTTTGAGACCATTGCTGTTGAACCGTTGCCTGTGAAAAAGTTAAAGCGGTTAAGTGACTATTCCCAACTAAAACTCTTGCCAATGTGTCTCTCAGATCGAGACGGGGAACAAACCCTCTATTTAGGAACGTTTGCAGGTTTATTTAATAGTAACTTTAGTTCCCTTTCTCCACAATGGTTTGGGGCTTCTAGAAATCAATTTGTGGTGTCAACTCTCACCCTCCAGACATTAATCAAACAGGAAGCGATCGCTGCCATTACCTGTTTAAAACTGGATATTGAAGGCTGGGAATGGCAGGTATTGCAACAACTGAGTTACCTATCTCCGGATTTACTCCCCAAGGTCGTAATGTTTGAGTACGGTGGCGGGGTAAATAGGAGGCAAAAGCAAAAGGGTTAGTCTCCAGAGTTTTTTACTAAAACCCTAAAATGTTTGGAGGTTCTCAAGACTTGCGGTTATACCCATAGCCTGATGCTAGATTTTGCCCCCAACACCAAAGAATTACATTTCGATCTCAGTGGTATTCCATCCCAGAAATTTGAAAGCCTTTTTGCCCAAAAGTCCATTTATGGCAATATTATCAGTTTTCTTGATTATTGCCCTCACCCAAAGACAATTGCTCAAATATGTGCCCCATATTATAGTCTCACAGTTATAGAACGTTTAATTAATGGGCTAGTTTCCCGTTAATTTCCTGAAGTTTGATCGTTTATTCCCTTCTAAGAAAAAGCCTATCATTTTCAGGCCGGATAGAATATCAAATTATAACCATTTGGTATTTAATATCAAATCCGGTTGAATACTTATTATATGGTTGGGGGAGATGGGGAGATGGGGAGATGGTTCTATTCAATATTGAAGTAATTTATAGAATTATCAACATATATAGAATTATCAACATATATAGAATTATCAACATATATAGAATTATCAACATATATTATATAACCGGATTCTATATAATTAAAAAATTTCTTTTCAGTTTTTAAGGATACTTTACTTTTTGTAATTTTGTGTGGTGAACAATTAAAATAAGCCCTACTTATTAATCAGATTTGATACCTTATGACACAAACCCCTTTACAAACCGAAATAAACTAGCTAAAGTATTAATAACGGTCAAGGAACACA
>NZ_JBNHEP010000255.1:0-15920 GCF_050015995.1 Dapis brunnea BLCC-M229
AGGAGACAGGAGACAGGAGACAGGAGACAGGAGACAGGAGACAGGAGACAGGAGAAATGGTCTGGGAGCGAGGAGGTATTCGGAAAAATTGTCCCTTGATTTTTCTGCTCAACTCTTGACTAAAATCCGCTCATTTTTGAGCCATTACCACCTAAAACCTCGGACTTTTTGATACTTAAAAAGACTGAAACCTTTATCTGTCAATGCTTTTAGATTGATTCAACAAGCACTAAATATAGTCAGATATAGTCAAATTATGTCAAATATCTTAGTTGATTTGTACAAAAGAGCTACTAAATATTTGACAAAATTTAATAAATATCGACCATCTGTTTAATAGTATAATGAAATTGGCTGAGATTTCCAGACTAAATAATCAGAAAAAATCCGAACTGCTCGAATCCTAATATAATTCTAACTCCTTGGTTTATGAAATTAGTTGAGAGGCATATTATTCAGACAAATCATCGGTTTTATGATGAAATTGACAGACTTTGTTTCTTGTCGAAAAATCTTTATAACTATGCTAATTATTTAGTTCGTCAATCTTTCATCTTTGAAAGTAATTATCGTCACTATTATGACCTGCAAAAAACACTCTCTACTCAATCAGACTATCAAGCAATTCCAGCTAAAGTCTCTCAACAAATCTTGATGATACTAGATAGAAACTGGAAAAGTTTTTTAGCAGCAAACGACGTTTATAAACAGAACCCATCGAAGTTTAATGCTCGCCCTCGCCTTCCTAGATATAAAAATAAAATAACAGGAAGAAATATTGTAGTTTATACGACACAAGCCATTAGCAAAAAACAATTAAAACAAGGAATTATTAATCCTAGTAAGACAGGAATTTATCTAAAAACATTAGTACCTACTTCACAAATCAAACAAGTTCGTCTCGTCCCTAGACTTAACCATTATGTAATAGAGGTCATTTATGAGAAATGCGAAAAACAATACGAGCTAGAAAAAAAACGTTGCGCAAGTATTGATATAGGATTAAACAATTTAGCTACATTAACTTTTAATCAAGCCGGAATCAAACCGCTCTTGATAAATGGCAGACCGTTAAAATCTATCAATCAATACTATAACAAAATTAAAAGCTGCCTACAATCTAAACTCCAGGAAAATAGATCGAGTAAGAGACTGAAAAAGCTTTGCAATAAAAGAGAATTTAAAATCAACGATTATCTTCATAAAGCGTCTCGTTTGATTATTGATACTCTAATTAATCAGAAAATAGGAACATTGATAATAGGGCACAATCAAGAGTGGAAACAGAAGATAAATTTAGGTAAAAAAAATAATCAAAACTTTGTATCTGTTCCCTATAACAGGTTAATAGAAATGTTATCTTATAAAGCACAAATGGTAGGGATAAATGTAATTCTTACAGAAGAATCTTATACCTCAAAAGCAAGCTTTATAGATAATGATTTGATACCTGTTTACAACAAAAGTGAGAAAAATCAAGTCACCTTTTCAGGAAAAAGAATAAAAAGAGGTTTGTATCGTACCGCCAGCAAAGGATTAATTAATGCTGATGTGAACGGTTCTTTGAACATTATGAAAAAAGCAGTCCCAAATGCCTTTGACTATGGGATAGAGGGTGTTGTAGTTCACCCAGTCAGGATAACACCTGCAAAATAAGGATATGTGATATTTGACTATATTTTTATGAACTATATGGCCTGAGAATAATTCCATATCTGGCCGATCGGCTCCGGCATTCACACATTCAATTAACTATATAGAAACGATAACTATGGTTGTTGCAACTCAATCACTCGAAGAACTTTGTATTAACTCAATCCGCTTCTTAGCAATTGATGCAGTTCAAAAGGCTAACTCTGGCCACCCCGGACTACCCATGGGTGCAGCACCAATGGCCTTTGTCCTCTGGGATAAGTTCATGCGCTTTAATCCCAAAAATCCTAAATGGTTAAACCGCGATCGCTTTGTTCTATCGGCTGGCCACGGTTGTATGTTACTGTACGCTCTCATGCACCTCACAGGATTTGACAGTGTACCTATGGAGGAAATTAAACAATTCCGTCAGTGGGATTCTAAAACTCCTGGCCACCCAGAAAATCACATCACTGAAGGTATTGAGGTTACTACTGGGCCACTAGGACAGGGTATTGCTAATGCTGTAGGATTAGCTGCTGCTGAAGCTCATTTAGCTGCTACTTTCAATAAGCCAGACTGTAACCTAATTGACCATTACACTTATGTGATTATGGGTGATGGTTGTAACATGGAAGGTATTTCTGGTGAAGCTGCTTCCCTAGCTGGACATTGGGGTTTAGGTAAGTTAATTGCTTTCTATGATGATAACCATATTTCTATTGATGGTCATACTGACATTTCCTTTACTGAAGATGTAAGTAAGCGTTTTGAAGCTTATGGTTGGCACGTTCAGCACGTTACTGATGGTAATACTGGCTTAGACGCGATCGCTGAAGCTATTGAAAAAGCAAAAGCGGTTACTGACAAACCTTCCATGATCAAAGTTACTACTCTGATCGGTTATGGTTCTCCTAATAAAGCTGATACTCACGATGTTCACGGTGCAGCACTCGGACCGGATGAGGTAGCAGCTACTCGGAAAAATCTTGGTTGGGAATATCCAGAGTTTGAAGTTCCTGCGGATGCTTTGAGTCATTTCCGTAAGGCAGTTGACCGGGGTGCAAAATATCAGGAAGAATGGGATAAGTTATTCTCTGACTATAAGTCTAAGTATCCTGAAGATGCAGCTACTTTGGAAAGAATGGTAAGTGGCAAATTACCTGAAGGTTGGGCGGATGCGCTACCTAAATATACTCCTGAAAGCAAGAAGGATGCTACTCGTAACCAGTCTGGTGCAACACTTAATGCTATAGCTGGTGTTTTACCAGAGTTAATTGGTGGTTCTGCTGACTTAGCTCCTTCTAATAAAACTTTACTGAAAGGTTTAGGAGATTTCCAAAAAGGTCAATATCAAAACCGGAATATGCGTTTTGGTGTGCGGGAACATGGAATGGGAGCTATTTGTAATGGTATTGCTCTCCATGGTTCCGGTTTAATTCCTTATGGTGCGACTTTCTTAGTGTTCACAGATTATATGCGGAACTCTATCCGTTTATCTGCTTTAGCTGAAGCTGGTGTTATTTGGGTAATGACTCACGACTCGATCGCTTTGGGTGAAGACGGACCGACTCACCAACCAGTTGAACATATTGCATCTTTACGTTTGATTCCACAATTACTTGTGATGCGTCCTGCTGATGGTAATGAAACTTCTGGTGCATACAAGGTTGCAGTAGAAAAGGCTAAAGCAGCTCATCCTCAACCTACTTTGTTAGCATTATCTCGTCAAGGTTTGCCTAATTTAGCTGGTAGTTCCATTGATGGGGTTGCTAAAGGTGCTTATATTATTAGTGATGGCGATGGTACTCCAGATATTATCTTAATTGGTACTGGTGGCGAAACTTACCAATGTGTTGATGCTGCAGAAAAACTTCGTACTGAAGGTAAGAAAGTGCGAGTGGTTTCTATGCCATGTTGGGAATTATTTGAAGAGCAAGATGCAACTTATAAGGAGTCTGTATTCCCTGCGTCTGTGAAGAAGCGTTTGGCAGTGGAAGCAGGCGTTAGTTTTGGTTGGCATCGTTATGTGACTGATGAAGGCGCGACTTTGAGTGTTGATACTTTTGGTGCTTCTGCTCCTGGCGGTGTTGTTTTGGAGAAGTATGGTTTCACTGTTGATAACATTGTAGCTAAAGCTAGAGAAGTATTGGGTTAGTTTTGATGGTGGGTAAGCATTCAGCATTTAGCACTCAGCACTCAGCTAGAGTTAAAACTTTACAGATAATAAGCTTTAAAGTTTTATAGTTGTCTTAATTTTAGTGTGTAGTGCTATATTTGCCTATTAGCTATCTCAAAATATCAATTATAATTAAGAGGTTCTCTAGAGATAGGGAACCTTTTAAATTTTTATAGCAATTCCCTTCAGTATTTTTCAGGATTGATTCTTGTTTTTATTAATAAAAAATAAGTTGATTTTCCGTGATTTTACTATTACTGAGAAACGATTTATATAGTTATTATTGTATTAGGAAAAAACTTACATGGTAAAAAGGAAAAATAGTTATGGATGAAGCTGTAAGAAAGATAGCAGGTGTAGGATTACCTGGTGT
The DNA here is from genome assembly GCF_050015995.1 of Dapis brunnea BLCC-M229. Classification (NCBI taxonomy): domain Bacteria; kingdom Bacillati; phylum Cyanobacteriota; class Cyanophyceae; order Oscillatoriales; family Microcoleaceae; genus Dapis; species Dapis brunnea. The sequence goes on from NZ_JBNHEP010000255.1 coordinate 4,185, forward strand.
GATACTTTTAATTGCAATGGCAACGACAGGTTTTACTGGTGCTGCAGCAATTACAGCAGCATTAGCAATGTTAGGACCGGGTGGAATGATTGGTGGTATTGTATTTTTGGGAATAATTGGACTTGCATCAGATTCACTGACAAAGTATGGGTTAGAAGCTTTATTGAAAGGAGTTTATTTACAGAGAAAATCCAATGGTGAACGTTTATCAAATCTAGGTAGAGAAATTGATAGATTACCAATTTCATTAGAACTTAAATTAATACTAAAAAATGCTATTGGAGCCTAATAGTTCAAACTAAAGCATAAGTCGATTTTGTTTTTATTGACTTGATTATCAATTATAATTAAAGAGGTTCTCTAGAAATAGAGAGCCTTTTAAATTTATTTTATAATAGCAGGCTCGTACATTTTTTTGTTAATACACCAAGCGTTGCTAAACTTATTACTAACAATGAGAGAAATATCAGGCAATTGATTTAATTTTTTGGCGTTGGTAAATTAGGGTATAATTTGTATTTTTTGGTAATTCCTAAACTATTGAATAACAAATATTTGAGATTGTTCAATTTTTATTTTCATACCTTTATTCACCAACGCCTTTTTTTCTAAAGCGCTTTTTAGATTTATAAACCAATTTGTCACAACCAAAACCTTAGCACTGATCGCTCAAATATTTATAACTTTCAGTTGCTTTGTTGCAAAAAGGAAGGATATAGAGTAAAAATAACAGTGCGTAGTGGTCTGTCAAGATTGATTTGAGGGATAAGCTATTAGATTTTCTGTGTTGTCTACTTTCCTTCCTTGTCTTATCTCAACCCATCATTTCAAAATTGACAGACCAGTAGGACAAATAATCGGCACTAAATAGAACCCATTTGGGATTTATGAAATGAGTTTTTTTGTGCCGACTTAACTTAGACGTCATTAATAGTAAACTATCTGCTCCAAAACTAATTGCGTAATGAGTTCTTCTAATATACTAAAAACAATTGGTTCAATTTATTGTGTAGGTCGTAATTATGTTGACCATGCCAAAGAACTAAACAATCCAGTACCCAAAGAGCCTATAATTTTCACAAAATCGACAGCCTGCATTGTTCCATTTGAAGGAAAGATATTTATACCTGATAATTTAGGACGATGCGATTATGAAACTGAGATTGCAATACAACTTGGCAATGACTTGTATCAGGCAAACCAAGATCGGGTTTTGGAGGCACTTAGTTGTGTTGGTATTGCTTTAGATTTAACTCTTCGTGATAAGCAAAACGAACTGAGGACTAAAAAGTATCCTTGGGATTTAGCAAAAAGTTTTGTAAACGCTTGTCCGTTGTCAAAATTCCGTCAGTTGAATGACAGCAAAGAAATAGAAGAACTGGAAATCAAACTTGAAGTAAACGGTGAAGTTCGCCAACAAGGTTCTACTAAACAAATGGTATTTTCAATTCCCGATTTGATTACTTTCATTAGTCAGCATATACCACTACGTTCTGGGGATATTGTTTTAACTGGTACTCCAGCGAATGTTGGACCACTCAAAAATCATGACTATTTAGTTGCTTTTCTGAATGGGGAAGCTATTGCAGAAGCTGAGATTCTCAGAACATGAAACTCATCTCTTAACTTTCTCACACAGGTAAAAGCACTAGCATAATTGATTATTTGCGATCGCTTCCTGAGTCTTTTTATCAGGACTTATACCAATTTTATAAATTTTTGCTACAAATATTTGGACTGTTTCTAGTAGTCAATAGTCAATAGTCAGTAGTCAGTAGAAGCCGTTTTTATTATCATTTTTTTCTATAAAACAATCTATTCTAGTAAATTTGCAAAAGTTACAATTTTATTCTTAGACAATTTAGAAGTTATTGAAAAAGCAACAGAAATCCACATATATTTGAGAAGGAAAGGAAGACCGATTCAAGATGCTGATATACTCATTGCAGCAACGGCAATTATTCATAATTTAACTCTGGTTTATAATGATTCTGATATGTCAATAGTTGAGGGAATAAATTTAGAGAATTGGTTAGAGATAGAATAGATAGTTACCATTTAATTAAGTTCAATTTCTAGGAGGAGATTATGACTCAAACTTCTGTAGAAAAAAATACAGCGATTAAAAGAATTTCAGAAACAATTGACCAAGTAATGGAAAGGGAAAATATTTATCAAGAATTAGATAAAAATAAACTTATTCAGAGTTTCTCGACATTATTAGATCAAGTGTCACCTCAAATGGTAATATCTCTAGATGATGAACGACTCATAAAGAAAGTTAGAGGAGTAATGTCAATATTATTAGATCAAGTGTCACCTCAAATGGTAATATCTCTAGATGATGAACGACTCATAAAGAAAGTTAGAGGAGTAATGTCAATAGAACTATTATCTACAATATTTGATAATTTTACCCCAGAGCAAATAAAAACGTTTAATGCAGTAGTAGAAGGGAAATAAAAAGGGTGAGTTATCTACTAGATACAAATTTAGTTACTGCAATTTTGAAACAGAATCAAATAGCAACTAAGAAATTTAAGCAGGTTAAATTTTTGGAAGAATATCTATTTATCAGTTGCATTACCTATTATGAAATTAAAAGAGGATTATTGTATGTTAATGCTACTAGGCAACTCTCAAAGTTTAGTAAATTTTGTCAAGAAGTCACAATTTTATTCTTAGACAATTTGTAAATTATCGAGAAAGCAGCAGAAATTCACATAGATTTGAGAAGGAAAGGAAGACCTATTCAAGATGCTGATATACTAATTGCAGCAACGGCAATTATTCATAATTTAACTCTGGTTTCTAATGATTCTGATATGTCAAGAGTTGAAGAAATAAATTTAGAGAATTGGTTAGAGATAGAATAGAGTTTTACTGTTTACATTATTTTCTTAAAGGTTCAACTATAGGCAAAAAATAGGGAACTAATTCTTCGTTTCCCACAACTAAAGTAGGAAAGGGATGACTCAAATAATCCTTACCTATTTTTAAAGGAAAAATATCTTCCGATCCTATTGGTATCCAAATTGCTCCTGCGGCTTTTGCAATTACCCAAGATGCAGAAATATCCCAAATTCTCGGTGTAGCTTCAACCCCACCAATAGATGCGCCAGAAGCGACAAGTAAAAAGTTATAACTTGCCATTCCTATCATTCTAATTTTTGTTGGAAGTTGCGGTAAAACTTTTGTACTTCGAGAGCAAAGATTAAATAAATGATTACCAGTAATTCTGTCTTTAATTGGTTGAATTTGTTGATGATTTAAAAATGCTCTAGTAATAGGTGGATTACTTAAATAAGTTTGATTTTCCTGATAATAAAAACCATAATAAGATTGACGTAATGGTGGCAAATTTACATAACCAAATATAGGAGTACCTCTATACAATAATCCCATACAAGTTCCCCAAATTGGCATACCTTTAGCAAAGTTTGTTGTCGCATCTAAAGGATCGATAATCCAACACCATTCATTACTAGGAAATATCTGTTGACTTTCCTCTGTTAATATTCCGTGGGTAGGAAAAGTAGAGGCGATCGCTTCTCTAATTTCTCTATCTGCCCATTTATCAGATTTAGTAACTAAACTACCATCAGCTTTTTCGTCTGCTTTGACATTACCAAAGTCTTTTAATAGTTGATTTCCTACTCTAAAAGTAGTTGTTTCTGCAAAGTTTAAAACTTGGTTCCAGAAGTCTGTCATTTTATTTTTTGATCCCGCTTGTTTTTTGGATAAAATTTGTTGAGAGAATTATTAATCAACCTAGCAGTAAACCTAAATAATTACTTTAATTACAAATCTTGAATTTTTAGATTTTTCAAACTATGAGTTATATCAAATCTGCTTGCAATGGAAGTATTATAAGAAACTAGGTTTATGAGAGGTAGATGTTAGTATGATGAGGTATTTAATACAAACCCGGTTTCTATATTTTTATTTGGTGAAAATTATAATTATCTTTACTCGACTGGATTTGGAAAAATTTATTACTGCAACTAAATCATCTGTTGATCCATATTATGCTTACTTCAAAACTTATTAATTACTTCAATTAATTCTTGCGGTTGCTCAACCAACGCATCTGGCTGATATTCAGATAAAGCTTCTCTAGAATTAAAACCCCAAGTCACAGCTATTGCCTTAACTTTAGCTTTTTTAGCAGCATTAATATCCCTAGTTTCATCTCCAACATAAACCATTTCTTCTGGCTGAATATTCTCTGATTTTAAATATTTTTTGATGACTCTATGCTTGCCAAAAAGTGTTGTCCCTGAAGTGATAAAATCAAAAATCAACAAATCATGTTTTTGTAAAACATATTCTACATTTTCTTGAGTATTAGAAGTAATTATTCCTATTTTATAACCTTGATATTGGAGTCCTAATAAAGCCTCTTTAATACCAGCAAATAATTCTACATCATTAATTTCTTGTTTAAATTCAGCTCTAATTCTTCTCAGCAAAAAAGGTACTTTAAAAATAGATATTCCTGACTGGTTAATAAGTTCTAGCGGACTTAACTTTTCAATTTCTGGGATTTCTTCTTTCTTGGCTTGTTTATATCCAAATTCAACTGATAGACGATTTGTGATAGCAAAAATCAGATCGAAAGTATCTGCTAATGTACCATCAAAATCAAAAATAACTATTTTTATCATTATTAAATAATAACCGCTAATTGGTGTTTAATTCTATCATATCAAGTCCGATAACATAACTATTATAAAGTACAGGTAAACCAAGAGGAAGAATACTTGAAAGCAAGGAGGAAAAAACTCAAACTTGGGTAGATATTTCTCATTACTTAATAACTGAAGTTTTGAGGAAGTATAGCATTATTTATGGAAATTGGTATTTTTACAGATAAATGGTATGATTTTATCTTAGTTGATAATTAATTCAACTATTGCGCAACAGTTTTTAGATTTTAGATAAAGTGGTAAGGTAGCATCGCCTCACTTCATTTTGATTGATAATTAATTTGGTGGTGGTGCATAGTAATGGTAAAGGAAGCACCGGGAGTGTGGGGAGATGGGGAGATGGGGAGATGGGGAGTGTGGAAGAAATTAAAAAATATATATCCTCACCATTACCATGCAGGACTACCAAATTTAGGTCTGGGTAAGAATTATTAAGCACATTGTTACAGATAAATAATATCAGTCACCCTCTGCGGATAATTTTGAATTTTCACACTTATTGAAGATTAGCACGAGCATTTCGTTGCAGCATTTCCGGTTTAATGCGTCGCAATGCAGAGGCGGGAAACTGCCTATTCCAATCTTCTTCTGATATCTTTGCTAGTCCTGTTAACTGAGGTGCTAAATTATCAGGGTAGGGTTGAAACTCATCAACATTTGTCTCTTGAGCAAATCTTTGATTCCAAGGACAAACATCTTGGCAAATATCACAACCTGCAACCCACCCTTTTAAATTTGACTTAATATGTGTAGGGAGCTCTGGATTTCTATTTTCAATTGTATGATAAGCGATACAAAGATTTGCATCAACAACAAAAGATTCTACAATTGCATTAGTCGGACAAGCTTCCAGACAACGAGTACAACTACCACAATGTTCAGTATGGGGGCGATCGCTTGTCAACTCTAGGTTAGTCAGCACTTCCCCCAAAAATACCCATGAACCATATTCTCTAGTAATCAGATTACCATTTTTTGCTATCCAACCTAATCCAGCTCGTTCCGCCAATGCTTTTTCCATAATAGGGCCAGTATCTACATAATAGCGGGTTAAAATCTCCTTTTCTTGCTCTTGCAGCCAGTTGGCCAGAGCTTTTAACTTCTTATGCACCACTTTATGATAATCCCTACCCCACCCATAGCGAGAAATTTTACCAATCTCACTATTTTCAGAGTGTTGATGTGGCGTGTAATAGTTGAGTGCCACACAAATAAAAGACTCTACCTCTGGCATAACTCCCTTCAAATCTTGACGTTTGGGATTAGTCATCCATTCTAAATCTGCCTGATAACCCTTATTCAACCACCTTTGTAATCTATTTATTTCCGAGCCGAATTCATTAGCTGAAGCTATCCCAACCTTATTAAATCCTAATTCTAGGGCTTTTTGTTTGATTTGACTACTACTAATAGGGGATTTCATTGATCTGATTTATTTTAGACAGCAATTTCCTCGACATTCTATAGATAAATGTCTATAGAATGTATAAGAATAGTCGTCTTTTTTATGTATGATTTACAACTTAATTAATACAGTCTAAGTTTGATTTATATCTGATTCATCAACCTAGCTAAAACTGTTATTTAACCTATGCTCTTGTGCAATTTATGCTTTGCTAAGAAATAACTCATAAAACCTAAGTATAGCAACAAAATTAGCCTCTTAAAATTTTTATAAAGTAAATATTTTAATTTGAAGCTTTTGGGGATATTTTTAAGGAACGATTTAACATTCATTGTCCTAGTTTAACATCTTTAGGAGTGCATTTCCAGTCAGGATGACTTGTCATTAACAAGCTCTCTAAAGTTTCTTTGTCAAATGTATGGCATACTAATAAGCCATTGAAATAGCATTCAACAGCATAGCAGTTTTGACTAATGCAGCAGATATAGCAGCTTTCTAAAGCTCTCTCTATTTTGATATGTGCCCCTGATTCTAAGGCTTGAAATTTTTGGATATTTTGTTTAAATTCATCTATAGAAGAAACTACTAAACCAGGAATCACGGCTGTTAGTGTTTTTTCTCCATTAATTTGAATCCAATAATTGCGGGTAGGATCAATTCCTTTTAACCAAGGAGACTGATCATCTAGACGGTAGCGAGGTGTTAAAGGAAAAAACTTATTCATATAACTAACTGAAAATATATTTTTCTTGAAAAAACTTATTTTTATTTTCTTGTAGAGTATCCTGTAGTTGCAACTTAACTTAACAAAAATTATTAACTACTACAAAAATATGGGGGTTATATTATACCAAATTTGATTAATATTTGTTCCAAATAGTTAGGCGATTTTGAGTAGTCATAAGTCAGAAGTCAGGATGCAGTATTATACCCTCTTTTTTCCCCCTTCTTCTCACTCCTGACTCCTGTAAGTTGAATCTGACAGCTCCTCTACCTGACTCCTGAATTTTCCCTCGTTATTTAATTCAACCGAACATGAGATAATATCCTTTTTTCACCCTTGGTATTAAACATAAAAATTAAGTTTGAAAGTTGCCAGAAGTTTTCCAGGATGTTCAAATAGTGTTATACCATTTCTCAAAAAGAATGCTATACCCGATCGGGCGGCGAAGTGTGGGGAGTGTGGTCCGTGTAGGGAGGAATAAACATAAGAATAATAAACATTAACTGGGCTAATAAAGAGCAAAAAAGTAATTTCCCCTGTGTTAATTACTTAATAACTGAAGTGCGACCTAAGTATAGCAATGCTTTTGGGAATTGGTATTACGCGGGTATCCTGTAGCATAAATGCTAAAATACTTTTGGTTTTGATGATTAGGTCAATAAACAATGCCATTAACATCATCCCGACGTTGCACCCCTGCGACAATGCGGGATTCCTAACTATCGCTGTAATGGGCTTTCTGCTCCCTCTTTACAGAGGAGCTGCGCTAACAATGCACCTGCCTAATCGGTCGAGCCTCTTTCTGGTCTAAAGGGACGCTCCACAGTACTTCGCCAATCCAACGGCTCCCCTAGACACTGCTAGCCCAGCAGCCTGATTTTATCTAAAATATCTAAAATATGTAGACTATTGGGAAAACCGCAAGATTGATTGGTTTTCCCATCACTCCGCTCCCACCCTCAGGAGAGCGCGGGTCTTCAACCAACGTTGAGATAAAGATTGCTTTTTTGCCGAAAATTTGCTATGGTCGGTTAAGTCAGTCACTATGGCAGTTTGTAGGGGAGCAGTTGGATTAGTTACCTATATTAAGATTAAGTCTATAAATCCAGCGTTGTCACAGTTGCGCGACGTCGGGAGGACGTCAAAGTTCTAAGTCTATTCAACAGTAAAGCTATTGTGAGTGAGGGTTTGGTGACTCAACCCTTATAGTCAGAAGTATGCAGGCAAGGTTGTAAGTCCATTAGCAATATACTAACCTTGTTAAAATTCAATCAATTATCATCAGCCAAGTGCATTATTGAACTTTTTCTGGCATACTTGCTTCCAACTTTAGACAGTTTCTACCATCTATTTGCAAACTATAGTCTACACGATCCATTAATCTATTCATAATTAACCATCCATAACCACTTTCTTGTTTAGCTTCTGGTGTTGGTGGATTATAATTCCCTGTATGATAACCTTGACCATAGTCCCAAATTTCCAAAGCAATATCACGATCTTTAATTTCTAAGCGTATTAGCACTGGTAAGTGAGGCTGGTCTTTATGAGCATGACGAATCACGTTTGAATAAGCTTCCGCCAGTACCAAGCGTAAACGGTTGGATTGACGAGGCCAATCAATATGTTCTCCTAGCTCTACTTCTAAACTGCTTAATAACCAATGTTCGACAATAGTTAAAAAATTGAGGTTGCTTGGCACCTGAAGCTCAGTTTTCATAAATTCACAGAACCTCCAGAGAAAGTATAGTTTGGTCATCTTCCTGAACTTGATTATCAGCTCGGATATAAGCCAATAAGCTATTTAGATCTAGTTGGTTTTTATGCTCCTGTAGGAGTTTCCATAAACCTTCTTGTTGCAGCATTACACGAACTGGTTGCCCACCATCATTAGACTCTTGAACTACTCTAGCTTCAGTGATGCCATCACTTGTGAGCAGGAATACATCTCCTGAATCCAAGTCTATAGTACCTGCTTTGCCTTTCCATATTGGTAATATTCCTAGGGGAATACCACGCTCTTTGAGGAAATTTGGTTTGACTTCCTCGGAAGCTTTGTTTCCAGCAGCTAGCAGTGCGGTTTTAGACCAGACCAAAGGATATATATGGCCAGCATTAGCATAAGCTAATAATCCGGTTTCTGGTGTGTAGCGAGCCAAGACCATTGTAATGAAGCAATTATTACTAATTAAATCATCTGAAAGACTAGTATTAAGATTTTGCATTACTTCGTAGGGGTCTGGGGGATTTTCTTGAGAAAGTTCTCGTCTCATTACAGAAATAGCACTAGCCATAAATAAGGCAGCAGGTACTCCCTTACCAGAAACATCTCCTAATGCTAACCAGATTTCTCCTTGGGAGTGAGTATAAACTTCAAAGAAATCACCTCCTACTTCTCTAGCAGGATAGCAACAACCTTGTATCTTCACTGTTTCAAAGTCGGGCCAACTTTGACGTAATAAGTTGCTTTGTATCTGACGAGCTACTTCTAGCTCATTACGCATTTGTTCAGCAAGTTCCCTAGTCTTTTGATATAGTTGAGCTTGGGATAATGCCAAGGCTCCCTGCTCTAATACACTTTCTATAAGATTGACATCTTCAGCAGACCAGAAGTTACTACTATTTTCTTGATTCAGGGCTAAAACTGCTAGTAAATCTTGCTGGTAAATCAGAGGGACTATTAATTTACAACTATTTTGATCTGAACCTTCTTTAAAGTAGGTTTGGCGATTTTGTAGTACCTGTAATAATAGTTCTTGAGCGATCGGGAAGTCGTTTTGAGAATTTTCAGACTGTTGATAAGAAAAAGATTCAGACATAAGGTGATCGCCTTCTGCTGGCCATAACCTACCTTCTGTAGCCGCAAAAGTTCGTCCCACTGTCTGAACTATTGTGGATAACATACTAGAGTAATCCAATGATTCTCTAATTGCACTCATCACCTCATTCAAAATAGACTCTCGTCGCAGAGCAAGAGTCAAAGCATTAGTGCGTTGCTTCACTACTTTGTAGGTTTCTGAGGCTTGTTTGACTACTACTTTTAGTTCTTCTGGATTCCAGGGTTTTGTAATATACTTAAATACTTTACCTGAGTTGATTGCTTCTACTAAATCTTCTACGTCTGTGTAGCCTGTAAGTAGAATCCGAACTGTATCTGGAAATCTTTCTAAGGTTTTGCCCAAAAATTCTGTACCATTCATTTCTGGCATTCTTTGGTCAGAGATAATCAGCGCCATTTCTCCTTCCGCTTCTAAAACGTCCATTGCAGTGAAGGCGCTATCTGCTTTATATACCTTAAAGTCCCGTCGAAACGTCCTGTACAACAAATCTAGGTTGTCTGGTTCGTCATCGACTACCATCAATTTCAGTTTCCTATCTCCCCGACTCATGCTATAATTTGGCTCCCAGAAAAATTTTTAGTTCTCAAACTCTCATATTGGCCGTTAGAGTATTTTATAACAAAATATTTTTGCTTTACCAAATAATTATAATAGCTGTAAACTTTGATAAATTTGGGTATCATTTTTTCTGGTCATTAGCCTTATGTAAGGAACTAAATTTTAGTATATTTCTGACTTTACATAAAATTGTAATCTTTAATCAATGTAGTTTTGATAGATCGATTTGATTATTTTAACCCTAATCTATCTTGTAAATAATAATCTTGATTATCAGCAATAAAAGTAAGATTTAGCTATTTAGTTTTTCGATGTATATTTTGTGGAAATTCCCCTATCTACACCTAGAGCAACTTTTCTGCTAATCTTAGTTTAGCAGAACGTGCCCGTGGATTCATTGATATTTCATTATCTTGAGGCTGGATGGGTTTTTTTGTCAACACCTGTAAAACGGATGAGTCTCTAAAACCATGTTTGACTAAGCGGTCTTCTAAACTATGAAAGCTAATAATTCCTATTCTACCCCTAGTTTTTAGCCAGTTTGGAGCATTCTTAAGAAAACTTTCTAGGCTAGAAAGTTCCTGATTTACTTCTATTCTGAGAGCTTGAAAAACACGAGTAGCTGGATGTATTCTACCATAACGGTATTTCCGGGGTACACAGTGGGCGATCGCTTCTGCCAACTCCGTTGTGGTTTGAAAAGGACGAAGTTCTACTATTCTTCTAGCAATACGTCTAGATAGACGCTCTTCTCCATAAGTATAAAAAATATTTGCTAACTTGGCTTCTTCCGAGTGATTCACTATTTCGGCTGCTGTTATAGTTTGTTGCTGGTTCATCCGCATATCTAATTGAGCACTATACCGGAAACTAAAGCCACGTTCTGGGGTATCCAACTGTACAGAACTTATACCTAAGTCTGCGATTATACCATCAAACTCGATATTTTCCGGTTGATAATCAGCAAAATTGCCATGCCAAAATTGGATATTAGAGCTGTAATAGGCCAATGAGGTTTGACAATAGGCGATCGCTTGTTCATCTTGATCGATAGCTACTACTTTAACATCTGGAGCAGCAGCTAAAATCAACTGACTATGGCCACCATATCCCAATGTTGTATCTAAGTAGATACCCCCTGGACAGATAGCTAAACCTGAAATTAATTCATTACTTAAAACTGGTACATGGTTCATTAAGATCAAAAATTAATATTATATTAGACTTCTATATTTCTTGCTAAAGTAAAAGTAACAGAACTTAGGTATTTTTGAGGAATAAACACTACATATCTATAACGTTATAGTTTTTGAACCCTGTATTTAGTGTTTTTATCTCAGTCTGAGGTGAAAAATTTTTGGTAAATTCTTTGGGAAAATCTCCGATCAATTTCCCATTATCTATTTGTGACTTCTGCCAGAAGAGAACTGAGGCATTTTTGAGGGATAAACACTACATATCTATAACGTTATAGTTTTTGAACCCTGTATTTAGTGTTTT
>NZ_JBNHEP010000255.1:16020-18959 GCF_050015995.1 Dapis brunnea BLCC-M229
GAACTGAGGCATTTTTGAGGGATAAACACTACATATCTATAACGTTATAGTTTTTCAATCCTTTATCTAAGTTCTTAAGAAGTCTATTATATTGTATCTGGTTCTACTCACCCAGTATTTCTATAATTATCTAAGTCATAGGAAAATATTCAATATGAGCCAAATTCAAACTAGAACCGAACCCATGGTTATTAACATGGGGCCTCATCATCCCTCAATGCACGGGGTGTTAAGGTTGATTGTCACATTAGATGGAGAGGATGTAGTTGACTGTGAACCTGTGATTGGTTACTTACATAGGGGCATGGAAAAGATTGCTGAGAACCGCACTAATACAATGTTTGTCCCTTATGTTAGTCGTTGGGATTATGCTGCGGGAATGTTTAACGAGGCGGTGACTGTCAATGCACCGGAGCAATTAGCGGATATTGAAGTTCCTAAAAGGGCGAGTTATATCCGGGTAATTATGCTGGAACTAAACCGGATTGCTAATCATTTGTTATGGCTTGGCCCATTCTTGGCGGATGTGGGTGCGCAAACTCCTTTCTTCTACATATTCCGAGAACGGGAAATGATTTATGACTTGTGGGAAGCTGCCACGGGTTATCGGATGGTAAATAATAATTATTTCCGTATTGGTGGGGTAGCTGCTGATTTGCCTTACGGTTGGGTGGATAAGTGTGAGGATTTTTGTGATTATTTCTTACCAAAAGTCGATGAGTATGAACGTCTGATTACTAATAACCCTATTTTCCGTCGCCGGATTATGGGATTAGGTGTAATTAGTCGGGAAGAGGCGATTAACTGGGGGCTTTCTGGTCCAATGTTACGAGCTTCTGGGGTAAAGTGGGATTTACGGAAGGTTGACCACTATGAATGTTACGACGATTTTGATTGGGATGTTCACTGGGAGAAAGATGGAGATTGTTTGGCGAGATATCTGGTGCGGATTCGAGAAATGCGAGAGTCGGTTAAGATTATTCGTCAAGCTATTAAAGGACTTCCTGGTGGACCTTACGAAAATCTGGAAGCTAAACGAATAGCTGAAGGACCTAAGTCTAAGTGGAATGATTTTGATTACCAATTTTTAGGTAAGAAAATACCTCCCACTTTTAAGATTCCTAAAGGTGAACATTATGTTCGGATTGAAAGTGGTAAGGGAGAGATTGGTATCTATATTATTGGTGATAATAATATGTTCCCTTGGCGTTTTAAGATTCGGGCGGCAGATTTTGTGAATTTACAGGTTTTTCCTCATATTTTGCAGGGTGCAAAAGTGGCGGATCTTGTGGCTATTTTGGGTAGCATTGACATTATTATGGGGTCTGTAGATAGATAGGTAAAGTCAAAAGTTAAAAGTAAGAAAATGTTATGAAAAGCTAAAAGTTAGAAAGATTTATTCATCTTCTGCTTTTGGCTTTTTTGTTTTTTTTGGGTTGTTTTACTGGAGGATATTCTCCTTGGAGCAAGTCAAAATTAGTTAAATTAAAAAATCATAAAAATTTCCTACTGACTGCTATTAAAAATATAACTGTGTTCGTATAAGAGATTTTTTAGTTGGAGGAAAATGGCGAGAGGCAGATCGGGAAACTGTTGCTTTAATGTTGAAGGTAGCAGTTCATTAATGGATAATGGATAATGGGTAATGGATAATTACCTCTCCCTTTTAGGGTGAGGATTGACCAATAAGGAAAAAATTTATTTCTCAAGGGGAGGGAGGCTAGCGTTTCGCTACGCGACATGAAACGCAAAGCGTCCCGGAGGGAACGGAAACCTCGCCATCCCATGCTAAGGTCATGCTCCGCAAAGGACCGCTTTTTTCCCCTATCCAAGGGGAGGCTTTTAACCTAAACTGTTTAATTATTTAATTATTTAATTATTAATTATTCGATAAAAATAAAGATGAAAAGTTGAGTGTTTTAGATATAGAAAATTTTCCCTGTTCGGAGTTAAATAAAATTCATCAACTTTGGGTAGATTATTCTCAAGGGCGTTTTGCTTTTAGCGTGCAGAAATCTATATATAGCATTTCTCAAATTGGTGAGATACACAAATTTTCGATTTTAGGCAACAGCGAATAGGGAATAAGGAATAGAAAAAAATACTGTACCTCATTAATATGAGAACTGCTATATTGATCGACAGGAGGTTGATGCTATTGTTAATTCTACAGACCGCGCCGTTTCTGCTGGTTCAATGGTATCTAATTATATTCATAAAATTGCCGGATTATAACTTAAAGAAGCTTGTCTAAAGTTGATGACTTGTGAATATGGAGAAGCTAAAATTACCAGTGGTTATAATTTATCTGCTGAGTGGGTTATTCATATAGTCGCAGTTAGATGGGAAGGTGGAAATTTCGAAGAGAAGAATACACTGATGAGATATTATCAAAATAGTTTAGCTTTAGCAGAACAATATTCTATTAAAACAATTACTTTTCCTACTATTGCTACTGGTGCTTTATTTTTTCCGGTGGAAGTAGCAGCAAGAATAGCTATCACTGAAGTGATGAAATTTTTATTAGAAATTCAATCTATTGAAAAGGTGATTATTGTTTGCTCTAAGATTCAGGTTGATGAAAAATACTTGGAAGTTTTCCGTGAAATGATAGAGTAGAAAGTCAAAGGATAGTAGGGAGTAGGGAAGTAGTAGGGAAGATGGGTCGAAAGATAGGGAACAAGCAAAGAATATTTACCCTGTCAGTTGTACCATATTAATCACCAAATCTAGCTTGATCTAATACTAATTGGAAAAAAGTTGGCTAAAGTAGGAGTTTAGTAAGCAGGTACACAAAATTAATTACACATTTTTCCAAATTGAAATCTTTTTACTGCAAGGGTTACAGATAATTAGGGTGGGAAATCAATTCTGTGTAGGTGCTTAACTAAATTTCTGTTGTTTAAGAGTCTCTAACTAAAGCTGCTTTACTTGTAAAA